>CAVCGV010000015.1:0-33540 GCA_963601815.1 bacterium | reverse complement strand
ACATCTATAGTATCGAGGACTTGGCACAGCTCATCTTCGACCTCAAGAACGTGAACCCGAAGGCTGCCATCTCCGTGAAACTCGTGGCAGAGAGCGGTGTGGGTACCATCGCTGCCGGTGTGGCTAAGGCTAAGGCCGACCTCATCGTCATCTCAGGTGCCGAGGGCGGTACGGGTGCCAGCCCTGCCTCCAGTATGCGTTTCGCAGGTATCTCGCCAGAGATTGGTCTCTCCGAGACACAGCAGACCCTGGTGAAGAACGGCTTGCGCGGACAGGTTCGCCTGCAGGTGGACGGTCAGTTGAAGAGCGGTCGCGACATCATCCTCATGGCTCTGCTCGGTGCCGAGGAGTTCAGCTTCGGTACGGCAGCCCTCATCGTGCTGGGCTGTGTGATGATGCGCAAGTGTAACCTCAATACCTGCCCGATGGGTGTGGCTACGCAAGATCCTAAGCTCCGTGCCCACTTCCGCGGCAGCTACAAGTACCTCATCAACTACTTCCGCTTCCTCGCCGAGGAGGTACGCGAGTACTTGGCTGAGATGGGTTACACCTCGTTGAACGACATCATCGGTCATACAGAACTTATCGTCCGCAAGAAGGACGAGGAGGTAGTGCCTACAGAGGGTCTCGATGCCAACGACCTGGAGACAGCCAAGTTCATCGACGACAAGGTAGACCTGCTCGACTTCTCCCGTCTCCTCCATCGTGAGACAGGACACGGCACGCTCTATCATACCACCGAGCAGATACACGACCTTGACAACGTGCTCGACCAGCAGTTGATACGTGGTGCGCAGCGAGCCATCGAGAACCAGGAAGAGGTGAACCTCGACTTCGCCATCAAGAATACCGACCGTGCCGCCGGTGTGATGCTGAGCGGTCTCATCGCCTCCAAGTATGGTGAGGCAGGACTGCCCGACAAGACCGTGAACGTGAAGTTCAAGGGCTCCGCAGGCCAGAGCTTCGGCGGTTTCCTTGTAAAGGGTGTCGACTTCAAGCTCGAGGGTGAGGCTAACGACTACTTCGGCAAGGGTCTCTCGGGAGGTCGTATTTCCATCCTTCCTCCCATCCGCAGCAACTTCTCTGCCGAGGACAACATCATCGCAGGTAACACCGGTCTCTATGGTGCCACAAGCGGTGAGCTGTACATCAACGGTAAGGTGGGCGAGCGCTTCGGTGTGCGCAACTCGGGTGCCGTAGCCGTCATCGAGGGTGCCGGCGACCACTGCTGTGAGTACATGACAGGCGGTAGAGTGGTAGTGCTCGGTGAGACGGGCCGTAACTTCGCCGCAGGTATGAGTGGTGGTGTTGCCTATGTATGGGACAAGAACCACAACTTCGACTACTTCTGCAACATGGACATGGTGGAGATCAACCTCGTGGAGGACAGCACCTACCGCAAGGAGCTGCACGAGCTGATACGCCAGCACTACCTCTACACAGGCAGTAAGCTCGCCCGCACCATGCTCGACGACTGGAACCACTATGTGGAGGACTTCATCCAGGTAGTGCCAATCGAGTACAAGCGCGTACTCCAGGAAGAGCAGGTGAAGAAGTTGCAGCAGAAGATTGCAGACATGCAGCGAGACTATTGATTGAATAACAAATTATAATGTATAAATTATAAATGCCTACGGGGTAGGGGTGGCGCAAGCTCATTTATAATTTATCATTTATAATTTCTAATTTAGATTAACGATGGGAAATCCAAAAGCATTTTTGACTATACCGCGCAAGGAAGCCGGTTATAGACCAATACACGATAGAATCCTCGACTTCAGCGAGGTAGAACAAACATTGAACAGCAACGACCGCCGTCAGCAGGCAAGCCGTTGTATGGACTGTGGTGTGCCTTTCTGCCACTGGGCTTGTCCGCTGGGCAACAAGGCACCGGAGTGGAACGATGCCCTCTACAAGGGTGACTGGGAGCTGGCTTACCGCCTGCTCAATTCCACCAACGACTTCCCCGAGTTTACCGGCCGTATCTGTCCGGCACTCTGTGAGAAGGCATGTGTCCTCAACCTCATGGACCACGAGCCTACCACCAACCGCGAGGATGAGTGCGCCATCGTGGAGCACGCTTTCTCCGAGGACTATGTACATGTCAACATTCCCGAACGCAACGGCAAGACCGTGGCTGTAATCGGTGCCGGCCCTGCAGGATTGGTGGCTGCCAACCAGCTCAACCAGAAGGGCTATAAGGTAACGGTATTCGAGGCTCGCGAGAACGCCGGCGGTCTGCTCCGCTACGGCATCCCTAACTTCAAGCTCAACAAGAGCATCATCGACCGCCGTCTCAACCTCCTGGAGGAAGAAGGCATCGAGTTCAAATACAACCAGCACATCGACGTGACGCAGTTGCCCGAGGGCTTCGACGCCTACGTCATCTCTACGGGTACTCCCGAGGCACGCGACCTGAAGATTCCTGGACGCGAATTGAAGGGTGTCTACTTCGCCCTCGAACTGCTCTCCCAGCAGAACCGCATCTTGGCAGGCATGGAGTTTGGCAAGGACGAGCTGGTAAACTGCAAGGGTAAGGATGTCTTGGTTATCGGTGGCGGCGATACGGGTTCCGACTGTATCGGTACGGCGCATCGCCAGGGCTGCAAGAGCGTTACCCAGATAGAGATTATGCCCAAACCGGTGGAAGGCCCCGAAGATCCTAAGAATCCTTGGCCCAACTGGCCCCGCACCCTCAAGACCACATCGAGCCATGAGGAGGGATGTACCCGCCGTTGGAACATCAACTCGCTGGAGTTCTTGGGCAAGAACGGCAAGTTGACAGGCGTGAAGGTTCAGCCCATCGACTGGAAGCCGAACCCCGAGGGCGGTCGCCCCTTGATGGTGGAGGCTGGCGAACCAGAGATTATCAAGGCTGAGGCTGTGTTCCTCGCCATGGGCTTCCTGAAACCCCAGCAGCCAGAGTTTGCCGAGAATGTCTTTGTGGCAGGCGATGCTGCCAGCGGAGCTTCTCTGGTAGTAAGGGCTATGGCAAGCGGCAGGAAGATAGCTGCCCAGATAGACAAATTCTTGAGTAAGTAATATCGGTTATTTATAACTATTAGTAGGGGAGACGGACCTTGTGATGAGGTTTGTCTCCCTTTTTTTGCGTTTAAGTAATGTGTAAAAAATAACTTCTACCGTTTTTTTTGAACGCACGCCCTTTGCCTTTCCGCCGTTTTCCGGTGAACTTCGCATCCCGAACGCATCCCGAACGCATCCCGAACAAAAGCCGATAAACCGACACGCGCGCACTATGGCAAAATTGACTTCGTGGCCCCCCCCTTCTTTGAGGTCTTAACCTTACGTGCTCGAGGTCTTAACCTTTCATGCTCGAGGTCTTAACCTTTCGTGCTCGAGGTTTTAACCCTTTTCGAACGAGGTTCGAACCTTTTGCGCTTGAGGTTCGAACCTTTCGCGCTCGAGGTTCGAACCTCTGTTTTTGGGGGCTAAATAATGGGCGTCATACAAGGGCCAATTTCAGGGCGTGCATAGTAGGTGCAACGTCCTCGCTGCATCACCCTCTTTTGTTACGATGCGGAGCCGCGTCTCGCTACAAAGATGAACTGTCGTTTGATGTGTTTTTCAACCGTACAGATAGCAATAGGGCAAAACATCCCCTGCCTTCTTCTTCTAACTTCCCCACTAAAAGAACCTTGTCAAAAAACAAGGATGAAAAATCAAATACTCGTGGTGGGTGGAGCGGGATTGGCTTAACTTTGCAAAAACAAAATCCGAACAAACTATAACGCCGCTCCTGCGGCAAGACAGTATCTCTAAAGACCTATTTATAACAACACTACTATGGATCAAAAGAAAAAATTCTTCGCCGTCGATCTTGGAGCAACGAGCGGACGCACCATCGTGGGAACACTCGAGGGCGCCAAACTCAGCATGGAAGAGTTGACACGTTTCGACAATGTGCTGATAGAGACCGGGGGGCACTTCTACTGGGACATCTACGCCCTATACCATGAGATAATAAAAGGACTCAAAATCGTGGCGCAGCGCGGCATCGCCATCCAGAGCATAGGCATAGACACCTGGGGATGCGACTTTGTGTGCGTAGGCGAGGACAGGGACATACTGCGCAATCCGTTGGCCTACCGCGACCCGCACACCGAGGGCATAATGGAGCAATACTTCGAGGAACAGCAGAACAAGAAGTGCGTGTACGCCAAGACGGGCATACAGTTTATGAACTTCAACTCGCTCTTCCAGCTTTACGCCATGCGCAAGGCAGGCAATGCAGCGCTCGAGGGTGCAGACAAGATACTCTTCATTCCCGACGCATTGAGTTACATGCTTACCGGGCACGCCGTGTGCGAGTACACCGTCGCCTCCACCTCGCAGATTCTCAACCCCGTTACCAAAGACCTCGACCTCGACCTGGTGAAGAGCCTCGGACTGGAGCGCCGTCACTTCGGCCGTATAACCAGTCCGGCAAGCATCATCGGCACGCTGACCGACGAGGTGCAGCGACAGACAGGACTTGGAGCCGTACCCGTCATAGCCGTGGCTGGACACGATACGGCAAGTGCCGTAGCAGCCGTACCGGCAAAGGACCGACACTTCGCCTACCTCAGTTCGGGTACATGGAGCCTGATGGGCATAGAGACACCCGAAGCCGTCATTACGCAGCGCAGCTTCGACCTGAACTTTACCAACGAGGGAGGCATCGAGGGTACAACCCGTTTCCTGAAGAACATCTGCGGCATGTGGATATACGAACGCTGCCGCAAGGAGTGGAAGGAAGAGGCACTGGCCAGCCAGGAGGACGAAGCCTTGCTGAGCCACGGCCATCTGATAGGCGAGGCAATGAAGCAGCCTGCCTTCCGCAGTATGATAAATCCAGACGATGCCCTCTTTGCCAACCCCGACAACATGGTGGCAGCCATACAGCAGTACTGCAGCAAGACAGGACAGCCCGTACCGCAGAGCCGTGCCGAGATTTGCCGCTGCATCTTCGAGAGCCTCGCCCTGCGTTACCGCCAGGTGTTTACATGGCTCAAGGAGTTTGCCGACTTCGACATCCAGGTGCTGCACATCATAGGCGGCGGTTCGCTCAACGCATACCTCAACCAGTTTACCGCCAACAGTTGCGGAGTAACCGTGCTCGCCGGACCGCAGGAGGGTACAGCCATCGGCAACATCATGCTGCAGGCGAAGGCATCGGGAGAGGTGAACGACATCTGGCACATGCGCCGCATCATAGCCGAGTCGGTAGAAATGAAACGATTCGAACCGCAAGACCGGGAGGCGTGGAACGAAGCGTATGAGAGATTCGTGGAGGTGACACACTCCTGATTCACGCTAACTTTTAGAAATACCAATAACTTAAAAAAATAAAACTATTATGAAAGCAGATTTGATTCTCAAGAACTATGAAATTGCCAAGGAGCGTTATGCAGCCTTGGGCGTGGATACGGACAAGGCCATCGAGACCTTGGCAAAGACACCTATCTCGCTGCACTGTTGGCAGGCCGACGATGTGGTAGGATTCGAAAGAGGCGAGGCTGCATCGGGCGGTATACAGAGCACGGGCAACTACCCAGGAAAGGCACGCAACATAGACGAACTGAGACAGGACATAGAGAAGGTGCAGACCCTGCTGGCAGGCAACTTCCGTCTGAACCTGCACGAGATATACGGTGAGTTTGGCGGCAAGCAGATAGACCGCGACCAGGTGGGCGTAGAACAGTTTGAGGGCTGGATGCAGTGGGCGAAGGAGCACAATCTGAAACTCGACTTCAACTCTACATCCTTCTCGCACCCCAAGAGCGGAAACCTTTCGCTCTCCAATCCCGACAAGTCTATACGCGACTTCTGGATAGAGCATACCAAACGTTGCCGTCGCATAGCCGACGCTATGGGCAAATACCAGAACGACCCGTGTATCATGAACATATGGGTGCATGACGGCAGCAAAGACATCACCGTGGAGAAGAGCCGTTACCGCCAGCTGCTGAAGGAGAGTCTGGACGAGATTCTGGCAGAAGACCTGCCCGGCATGAAGTCGTGCCTCGAGGCAAAGCTCTTCGGCATCGGACTGGAGGCGTACACCGTGGGCTCGCATGACTTCTATGCAGGATACTGCGCCAAGAACAATGTCATCTACACACTCGACACCGGTCACTACGAGCCTACAGAGAACGTGTCGGATGCCGTATCGTCGCTGCTGCTCTTCGTGCCCGAGCTGATGCTGCACGTGTCACGCCCCATGCACTGGGACTCAGACCACGTTACACTCTACGACGACAACACACGCAACCTCTTCTCCGAACTGGTACGTGCCGATGCCCTCGACCGCGCACACATCGGACTCGACTACTTCGACGGTTCCATCAACCGCATCGGTGCCTACATCATCGGTGTGCGTGCAGCACAGAAGTCGTTGCTGCAGGCATTCCTCGAACCGCTCGACCAGTTGCGCAAGTATGAGGACGAGGGCAAGCTGTTCCAGCGTCTGGCTCTCCTGGAAGAGGAGAAGACACTTCCCTTCGGTGCCGTGTACGACTACTATAACCTGAAGAACAACATTCCCGTAGGCGAAGAGTACATCGCAGACGTGGAGAAATACGAAGCCGAGGTACTGGCTAAGCGAGTATGATAGATATAGATATGGAAATCGGCTCAGGGCTATTAATCATAGCCTTGGGAGCCTTCTGCCAGTCGAGCAGTTATGTCCCCATCAACAAGATAAAGAGCTGGAGCTGGGAATCGTACTGGATAGTGCAGGGCGTCTTTGCCTGGCTTGTGCTGCCCTTCTGCGGAGCCTTGCTTGCCATTCCGGACGGACACTCCTTCATGGAACTGTTCGACGGCAACGGCTTCAATATTTCCATGAGCATGCTCTTCGGTGTGCTCTGGGGAGTGGGCGGACTTACCTTCGGGCTCTCCATGCGCTACCTGGGCGTGGCGCTCGGCCAGAGCATTTCGCTCGGTACGTGTGCTGCCCTCGGTACCATTATGGGCCCTGTGCTGCTGAACATCTTCTTCCCGGAGATGAATGCCCTGAGGAGCCTTACCTTCAGCGTTCTGTGCGGCGTGATGGCCACGCTCATCGGTATCGCCGTAATTGGTGTGGCGGGGAGTATGAAGGCAGAGAACCTCTATGAAGAAGAGGAAGCCGATACGGAGTTCAACTTCCCCAAGGGACTTGTCATTGCCCTCGTGGCAGGATTCATGAGCGGATGCTTCAACGTAGGTCTCACCTTCGGGCGTGACATACACTTCGGCACGCTTACCCCCGACATGTACAAGTCGCTGCCTGCCACCTTCTTTGTCACGCTGGGAGGATTCGTTACCAATGCGGTCTACTGTTTCTGGCAGAACCACCGCAACCATACGTGGGGCGACTATGGCAAGAGGGAGGTATGGGGCAACAACCTGCTGTTCTGTGCCCTGGCGGGTGCCTTGTGGTACAGCCAGTTCTTCGGACTGTCGATCGGCAAGGGATACCTTACCTATTCGCCAACACTGCTCACCCTGTCCTTCTGCATCCTAATGGCGCTCAATGTGGTGTTCTCCAACGTGTGGGGCATCGTGCTGAAGGAATGGAGAGGCTGCAAGCCGGCTACCATCGCCGTGCTCATCACCGGTATCCTTATCCTGATATTGGCTTGCTTCGTTCCTCAGCTGATATACATATAATTCTTCTTTAGGTCCCGGAAGAAGGTCTTTCGGAAGGTCCTTTGGAAGGGAAGTTAGGGGGAAGTTAAAGGGAATTTTCCCTCTAACTTCCCTCTTTAACTTCCCCTTTAACTTCCCTCTAACTCTCCCTTAACTTCCCAAGCAAGCTGTTCTGCCCGTTTCCATTAATGAAGCAAAAACTTGGTCGTTAGCTGTTTTTTTTGTACATTTGCACGCAACCAAAGCCTTCAAGACATGCAAACAAGCAAATATCTGCTCGCCAACGACCGGGACAAGGAGTGGGGACTCACCGTAAGCACCGTGGGGCACGAACGCATTATGCCGGGAGAAGAATATCCTACACGCGGACATGCTGACGGATATCACTTCGACCTGCAGCGCGGACGTGTGCTCGACGAGTACCAACTGCTCTACCAGCCAGAGGGAAGCGGCATCTTCCAGTCTGCCCACATGCCCGAGACAAGCATCAAGGCAGGCGATATCTTTCTCCTCTTCCCTGGCGAGTGGCATACTTACCACCCATTGCCAGACAAGGGATGGGACAGCTACTGGATAGGGTTCCGCGGCAAGAACATAGACGACCGCGTGCATGCCGGGTTTCTCTCGCCTTCCAAACCCATCTACCATGTGGGCTTCGCCGCAGAGATACTGGCACTGTACAAGGAGGCATTGCGTACCGCACAGGAAGAGGCTGCCTACTCGCAGCAGACACTGGCTGGTATTGTCAACCACCTTATCGGACTGATGTACTCGCTGGAACGCAACATTATCTTGGGCAAGAACTCTACCCACGTGGAGATGGTAAGCAGGGCACGCATGCGCATTCGCGAGTCGCTCGAGAGCGACCTTACCATACAGCAGATTGCGGACGAGTTGGGTGTAAGCTACTCGTCATTCCGCAAACTCTTCAAGGAACATACGGGCATAGCCCCCGCCACTTACCAGCAGGACCTCCGTTTGCAGCGTGCCAAGGAACTGCTCTCTACCACGAACGAGAGTATTAAGGAAATAGCCTACAGGCTCAACTTTGAAACGCCCGACTATTTCTCCTCGCGCTTCAAAATTCTGACAGGCATGAAACCGTCGGAGTTTCGCAACCGTACCTCCTGACTCTACGGGGAAGGCATGGAAGGCGATATTCTAATATGTCTTTCTTAGGAAGAGCCATTGCACGTACGTGCGTTTGGCGAGATAAGCGTCGTTGTTTTTACACCTTAATATGTAAAAAACAGGCCTATGTAATATGTAAAAAACAGGCTTATATGACAAAAACCAGGTTTATTTCTGAATCATTCCCTGGGAAGAAGCCGTTTGTTTCCCACGTTTCAGATATTCCTCTACGTCGGCCTGTATCTTCCGGAACTCGGGCGAGAACTGGTAGAAGGTGTTTTTCTTCATCATCATCTTTACCTTGCCGAGGCTGTTTTCGTAACAAGCCATTTCGGTACGCGCCTGCTCCTGATGTACGGCATGGTCGCGTATGCTGTTCTCCTGCTCGTTGCGCAGGGTGTCGCATACGCTCTGCACTATAGGACTTACCACCGTGTCGAAAAGATGGTGCCCCTGTATGTATAGATAGGTATTGGAGGCATTGATGCCCAGACGCTGCAGACGGTCGACCTCTCCGTCGAGTGCAGTCTTCAATTTGGGGAAGTGTTGTTCCAACTGGAAGATCTTTGCCCTCACTTTCTTTCTCAGGTTTTCTATTGCCCCCTGCGGGTTCTGCAGGCGTACAGCCGGCAGTACGACAACCTTGTTGAACGCATTCATGTCAAAGTGCATCGTCATCTTGCGGCGGCGCACAAAAAGGCAGTGCCATACAAAGAGAGGCCAGATGGTCTGCGAATAAGACTCGAGGAAACGTTTGAAGTCGAAGATGCTGTGGTCATTGAGCGTCACCATGACACACGTCTCGTGCAGTCCCGGCGCGTAACAGTGGTAGTTTTCGATGGCGTAGGTATAGGTATGGAAAATATAAGGACTGTCAAGTATCTGCCTGGATAGTTCCGTTTCTCCCTGCAGAATATAGTCGTAGTCGGCATCCACACAGGCTATCATGTCCTTGCCCACCCCCTTGAGCATACTGGCTATGGCTGCTTTCTTTCCGCGGTCAAGGTGTTGGCCGCGTGCAGGAAGCATGATGTCGAAGGTACGTGTGTCATCCTCGAAGCGCCCCAATACCGAACGCCAGAAGAACACGTCGTCATAACTCTCCACATAGGCCACTATCTTGCGCCGCGCCTTCTTCGGGGTCATCTTGTTGATGGTCTCGAAGTATTGTGAATTGATGTTGTCGGTTAAACGGTTGGCCATAAGCAGTCAGGCTTTTGAGTTATTTGTTCTTCATTCTTCATTCTTCACTCATCACTCATCACTCATCCCTCATCCCTCTTCGTTCTTCCCTCTTCACTTAACCGTGATGTCGCTTACGTCCGTCACCTTGTCCGTCCATCCGTCCATTACCACGGCTGGGCTATGTGTGGTCATGATGAGCTGTATGTTGGGATTGAGCTGCAGCACGAGTGAGATAAGTTGTTTCTGCCACTCGAAGTGGAGACTTATCTCCGGTTCGTCCATGAAGAGAACATAGGGCTGGTTGTCCTCCACCAATACGGTAAGCAGGATGGCAAGTATCTGTTTCTCGCCAGCCGAAAGTTGGTAAGGCAGCAGCGTCTCGCCCATCTGCGAGAAACGAATCTCGTTGGCAGTCCTGACAATCGTCTTGCCGGTATCCTTGAAGAGTGCATCCACCATGTCCTGGAACAGTTTCTTGGGTTCGCTCAGCGCCTGTGCCTTTTGGGCGGCGTCGGCCTCCCCGCTTTGCAGAACAGCGATAATGCGGTTGCCTATGTTTACCTGGTAGTCCAGGTACTTGCGCTGAAGCTGGAAGAGCTGCCAGTCCAGTTCGGTGACGAGCGAGAGGTCCACCTTGCTTATCATCTCGGCATTCATCAGCGGACGGTCTACCGAACGTATCACGTCGTAGCGTATCCATTTTGCCTCAGCCGGCTCCACCTGCAAGTGTACGCCTTTGAGCATGTGGCTGGGAAACTCCCCGCCCGCTGCCAGTCCTTTCACTACTTTATTCAATATAGTACTCTTGCCCACGCCGTTTACACCGCTCAGGATGTTGACGTGGCGGTCGAGGTCCCAGAGAATGTGCTTGGTGCCGCTCCAGAGCGACTCGATCTCTATCTGCTTGATATAGTCTGCGTATTTTTGCATAACAATAAAATTATACCGCAAATGTAATCATTTTCCTCATAAATTAGTACCTTTGCACTCGATTTTTATTTACTGAAAAGGAAAAATGGATAACAAACGACCTCTTATAGCCCACCTGTGCATGTTTTGTGCAGGTGCGTTTTGGGGACTGATGGCCCCAGTGGGCAAAGATGCCATGCTCAACGGCATAGACGGCATCGACCTCGTGAGCTTCCGCGTTCTGGGCGGAGCTGTTCTCTTCTGGATTACTTCGTTCTTTACCAAGAAGGAGCATGTCCCGGTAAAGGATATCTTCAAACTGGCAGGTGCCGGCATCTTCGCCCTTGTGTTCAACCAGTGTTCGTACACCATCGGACTGAACATGACCTCGCCCAGCAACTCCAGCATCATGACCACCTCGATGCCTATCTTCGCCATGATACTCTCCTTCCTCATTCTGAAGGAACCCATTACCTGGAAGAAGGTGGTGGGCGTACTGATGGGGTGCTGCGGCGCTGTCATTATCATTCTGGCAAGTGCCACGGCGGGCAATGCCAAGGTAGGAAACATCTGGGGAGACCTGCTCTGCATCTCCGCCCAACTGTCTTTTGCCCTGTACCTCTCGCTGTTCAAGCCGTTGGTGCAGAAGTACACGCTCTTTACCGTGAACAAGTGGATGTTCACCTGGGCCACCTTGCTGATATGGCCTTTCACCATAGGGCATGTAGGCAGCATCGACTTTGCGCATGTTCCCCTGTCCACCTGGTGGGAAGCGGGCTATGTCGTGTTCTTCGGTACCTATATGGGCTATATCTGCATGATGGTAGGCCAGAAGACTTTGCGTCCTACCGTCGTGTCGGTGTACAACTATGTACAGCCTCTGGTATCTGTCACGGTAAGTGTGCTGGCAGGACTGGCAGTATTCAAGGGTACGCAGGCCGTGGCCGCCGTTCTCATCTTCTCCGGAGTATGGCTCGTAGTGAAGAGCAAGTCTAAGCGCGATGTGGAAAAGCACGACCACAGCCTGGCTGTGGAAAACCGGTAGCTGTCTGGCAATGGTTGCTATCCTTTACTTGAACGCTCCCGAGTCGGAATCGTAGTTGTTGATGTTCTTCCGGATGTTCTTTTTCTTGCCCGAGAAGAAGTTGTAGCTGACGCCCAGTACCACCATGCGGCGATTGTCCTTGATGACGTGCGACTCCGTCTGACTCAGAACCGGGTTGGCAAACGCCTCGCTCTCATACTTGGCGGGGGCAAATACCCACAAGCCATAGAGCGAGAAACGCCATGCGCCCTTCTGGTAGAATGCCGTGAACTCGCTCTTCGTCTCATCCGACTTGCGATTGTCCAAGACCGCCATCTTCGAAGGAATATTGCCCTGATAAGAAGCACCCCAGTTGCCCTTGCGAAAGTCGATGCCATACTTGAAAGGACTCCACCAATAGCAATGGCGACCATAGGAGTTGCTCACTACCTCCCGCTCAAAGCCACCGCCTACGTTCAGCCTCAGCACCTCATTCCTGAACGGTTTCAACTGGAGATAATAGCCCGTGCCGTAACGCCAATAGAAGCTCCCGTTCTCATAGGTCATCACGATGCTGCGCTTGTCGTTCACCGTCGTCCAATAATAATAAGGTGTGATGACCTTGTCGTTATAGATGCCATACAGTGCCACTTGCAGATAGAGCAGAGCATCGTTGTAGGTGTAGCGGAAGATGGGGCCCACTTCGGATGTCGCCTTTACGTTCGGGTTGCCCTGCTTCATCAGTCCGGGGATAATGATCGTCATGTTCTCGCTCAAGGTTGAGATGGCAGGATAATTGATGCCGCTTGACGTAAACAACTGCAACGATCCGTTCTTCAACTTATAGGAGAAATACAGCAACGGGAGAATGTAGTTGCTGTTATAGGTGAGGTCTTGATAGCGCTGTTTTCTCCAAGTACTCTTCACACCTATACGATATGTAAACTTGCCGATGCGGTTCTGGTACTGGGCATAGACGGTATTGATGTTGATGCACGACGAATACTGGGAAGGCTCATAACCCGATAGGACATTGCGCACGTTGTAGTCGCTCCACTTGTTCCAAGAGTGCAGACCTACCTGCAGTTCCCCCTTCTCCCATTCCTTGGTATAGTCGGCTTCTCCTATCAAGGAATAGATATTGCTCCTGGAGTGCATGTCGTCATCGGTCAATGTACTGTCCTTACTGGCTGTCCATTGCCGGTTGAGCATCTGTTGCTTGGTATAGAAGTAAGAGCCGAGCACATCCACATCGAGGGTCTGCTTGTGCGCAAACTGCTTGCTGAGATAGAGGTCCAAGGCAGGCTTCACATAGTCCACTATATCCTTTGTATTTCCGACACCGTCTTGCCAGTCCTCGTTTCCCTGCGTAGAAATCTCATTGTTGCCCCGGTTGAACTTGTGCGACAATACGGGCGAGAAGGTAACCTGGAAGGTCACATCATCCGGCTTGCTGTAGGCATACTTCAGGTTGAACGTGTTGTCTGTATAACCAAAGCGCTTGTGCAGACGATAATCATAGACCGCCTGCCGGTCGTCGAGCGTGAAGGTGTACCGGTTGTCCTCTATCCAGTCCTTGTAATTACGTACATTGAGGGAATAGTCAAAGGAGTACTGGTGGTTCCCCTTGTTGTACTTGAAATATACATTGTCATCACTGAACCCCGTGGTCAAGGCACTTGACACATCGAAGCCTGCGGCATAACCCGTGTCGAGCGGTCGCGTAATGATGTTCATCAGGATGCCCACGTCGCCATATCTTGCAGGTGGGTCTTCGTAGTATTCCACCTTCTTGATCTTGTTGGCGGCAATCGCCTTCAAGTCGTTCTCGCTCGTCATCGGCACGTTGTTGATAAGTATCTTGATGGTCTTGCCCACCATACTGGCAGTCTTGCCCGTCATGGGGTCGGTGTAAATGCCGGGGATAGCAGCCAAGAGGTCTTGCGAATGGCGGGCGTTCTTGATTTGCTCGTCAGAGAAGGCATAGGTGGCATGGTCGCCGTGGTCTGTGCGCAGACTGCCCTTCACCACCACCTTCTTGAGCTGATAACTGTCGGTCTGCATCCTCACATTGCCGATGCGGCCGATGTTCACGAGCCGACAGACGGTCTTATAGCCCACAAAGGAAACCTTCATGATAGCTTGCCTTTGGTCGCAAGGTATCACGAAATCGCCGTTGGCATTGCTCACCCCTCCACAGAGGAAGGTGGAGTCCTGGGGATGGAGCAACTGGATGTTGGCGAACTCCACGGGCAAACCGTGGTTGTCTGTCAATCTGCCTATCAGCTTGCGCTCGCTCTTGCGGGTACACTCCACGGTAATGAGGCTGTCGCCTACCGTCATCTTCATCGGGTAATAGCTGATTACCTTACGGATGGCATCGGGAACGTTGGTGGTATTCACGTTTTGTGTAACCGTGAAGTCCTCCAGTTCGTTATAGATAAAGCTGATTTTATAGCGTGCTGAAGCCTTACTGAGGTCGATGAGGACATCCGACATGCTGCGGTCGTGATAGTTGCGAACGATTTGCTGGGCAGCCATCGGCAGGACGAGAGCGCACAGCAAGAGTATGATTACAGAAAGTCTTTTCATAAGAGTCCTAAGTATTATTTGACAACAATAGTCTGTCCTTCCACTTCGATGTTCACATTCTCGAATTGGTTCAGTTCCCTTACGATGCTCTCCATGCCCGAACGACTATCCCACTCGTAATAGAGGCGGAGGCTCTTGACCCCGGCATTGTCAAACCTCAACTGCATGTCATAATAAGAAGCCATTTCAGTCAGCATCCTGTCTAAAGGCACGTTCTCGAAAACCTTGTGGACGGCAGGCTTTTCCGCCTTCGCCTGGATTTGCAAAGAATCCTTTGCGGCACTTTGTTTCAAGGAATCTCCTTTCACGACCTCCATGTCGCCATGAGTTATCAACATCGGCTCTTGGCTCCTCTTGATGAATGTGTGGATAGCGGCAAAGGCGATGCCCGAAACCAAGACGAAGCCAGCAATGGATGCTGCCATCTTGCGCCAAGAGAAAACCTGACGATTTCCCATCGGGTGCTGCTCGCAAAACTGCTTCCATTCTCTGTCTATATCCACTGGTGGAGTGTCTTGCCCTGCAAGTGCCGAGTCCACCTCTTGCATCGTCTGGTAGAACTTGCGGCACTCCTCGTCCTGCAACAACTCACGAATCTCCTCATCAGAATACTTGTCCTGATGGTCTATCACATCCAATATCTTTTCTAACTTGTCCATAATCGTCTTTCTGCTAAGGGTTAAATCTTTCTTTTAGTTGCTTGATGCCTTGCGCCAGGTGCTTATACACCGCCACCTCGCTGATGCCCAGTTCTGTGGCAATCTCCCGATACTTCAACTTCTGGTGAAACCGGAGGTCGAGCACCTTGCGGGTCTGTGGAGTAAGCGCTGCATCCATGTAAGCCAATATCGCCTCCCGCCTGTCCGCCTCCCTTGCCATCTCGCCCATTACAGAAGCCGTCGCTTCCGCGGGAGCAATCGTAGGCGAGGCATCGGCTTGCAAGAGACGGTGCACCCGGTCTCTCATCTTCTGCCGGCTCAACAGGTTGAGGCATTTGTTGCGCACGCAAACCAGCAAGTAGCTTTCCGTGCAAATCTTCGCCTTGCCGTCGAGCACATCGGCGAAGACATCGCTCACCACATCCTTGCTCGCCGCATCGTCCTTCAGGAGCACCCTGGCCAACCGGTACATCCTCGGATAATGCTGACGGAAGAGCAGTTCTATCGTTTCTTTGTCCATTTGCCTGTCTTATGCTATATTTGTCACTATTTGTAATTTGCCGCTATGCGAAACAAGACGTTCTTTTCGCCTTGCTTTGCCTATAAAACAATCGGCCTTCCGTTTTCCTAACCCTTAGCAGAAAGAAAAATGTCGTGTACGATAGAAACATCAGACCATACGATTGATTTCGAACGCATCCCGAACGCATCCCGAACGCATCCCGAACGAATCTCGAACGCATCCCGAACACCCACACTACGGCAAAAATGGCTCCGAGGGCTACCCCTTTTGGAGCTTCGTGCGACAGCCCCTTTTTTATCGAGGTCTTAACCTCAAGCGCGAAAGGTTAATACCTCAAGCACGAAAGGTTAATACCTCATGTTTTTGGGCTACCCCTTGGGGGCTCCAGCGACAGCCCCTTTTTTATCGAGGTTCGAACCTCAAGCACGAAAGGTTCGAACCTTAAGCGCGCAAGGTTCGAACCTCATGTTTTTGGGGGCTAACCCTATGGGACTTCGTGTGTCTATGAAATGGGGTTCATGCAGAGGGCCTACATTTCAATATCCACATTCAGAAAACGCCCCAGATTATCTCTCCTGCTGCATGCGGAATCTTCCCTCGCAATAGTCTTCACAGGGCACGGCAAGATAGCCTCCCTTCTGCCGCACGTAGTGCATGAGGCGGCTGAAGGTGTAGTTCTCGCTGAGCAGTATCGGGTTGCCCACCATGACGAGGCACAGGCGTGCGCGTGTCATTGCCACGTTCAGTTTGCGGTCTATCACCATACCGTCTTCCTCGAACACGTTGTTGGTAAGGAAATTGAGCTGATAGGTGCGCTGTATGGTAAACCCATAGATGATATAGTCGCGCTGACTGCCCTGGTAGCGCTCTACGGTGTCGATGGCGATGTCGTGCAGGGCGGCTACGCCATACTGGTCTATGGCGTTGCGCACGGTGGCTATCTGGTTGCGGTAAGGCACGATGACCCCTATGGTCTTTTCCGTGTCGAATGACTTTCCGGCGAGCAGATAGATGCGGTGGACGGTGGCGGCTATGATGCGCGCCTCCACGTCGTTGGTCTTCACGGCAGTGCCCGAGTGTGGATTCTCCGATGCCACGAAGGCTATGCGGTGACTGGTAAGCAGCTCGTCTATGCCGTTGCCCGTACGGGCGGTAAGGTTGGGCAGCGTCTGGTGTTCCAGCGGCACGATGTCGAGCTTGCCGCCATAGAATGCCTGGTTGGGGAAGTCGGCAATGTCTCTATGCATTCTGCCCTGCCGGGTGAGCATGTAGACATACCGCTCGTCGTACGCCCCGTCTTTTCTGAACAGCGACAGCAGTCTTTCGAAGAGCGAATGGCGGCAGTCGGTAAGGTGTATGTCCCTAAGTATCTTTTCTTCGACAGCCGACTCGTCGGGCATCTGCTGCACCACGGCAGGCAACTGCTTGTGGTCGCCCACCAGCACAAAGCGGTCTATGGCCTCCTTGCCGTGGCTGAGCACACTGAAGAGTCCGATGAGATGGGGTTCGAGTATCTGCGATGCCTCGTCGACGATGGCAAGGCTGAAGTGCTTGAGGCTGAAGAGCGCCATGTTGGAGTTGAGTGCTGCCGTCGTGCCGCAGAAGACGCGGGTGCTCTTGATTATCTTCATTGCTTCGTTGCCTCCGCAGCCCTTTGTCCTGTTGCCGAGCAGATAGGGCCTGTATTCCTTGGCGCACGACAGGTCTGAGCCGATGCGCAGAAAGTCGAACGCAGCATCTTTCTCCTTTATTTCCACCAGCTTGCTGCATATCTCGTCCACGGCTCGGTTCGTGTACGACAGGAGCAGGACGTTTGTGCCCTCCTCCAGCAGTTCTTCCTTCAAGAGGTTTACCAGTCCGTACGATGTCTTGCCGGTACCCGGAGGCCCTATGATGAGGAAGAGTTCGCGTGCCTGCTTGGCTCTTCGGGTAAGCGTGTCGAAATCTCCGTACTCGCCCTTTATTTCGCAAGAAGTGTCTACCTCGGGCTGCCGTTGTGCCATGAGCAGGTCGCGCCTGCGGCGGGTGGTGGACAGGAAACTGTGCATCGCCGCATACAGCGCATTGGTAGAAGACTCGTACATGTCGTGCTCTATCGCCCAAAGGCAGTCGTGGTAGCGGCCGAATGTCCTGCGGTCGGTCTGGCTGTTGCGCAGGCGCAGCACTACTCCCTGCTCTCTGATGTCTTCTATCGAAGCCCTGATGACGGTCTGTGTACAGGCATTGGGTATTTCCCCTCTTCTGTAGGGATAGAGCACGACGATGTCGCCCGGACGGAAGTTGGCTGTTCCGGCAGCCTCTCTGTTGCCGAAGTCGAGGGTAACGGAACTGACGGGGCCATGGTCAGGGCCGTAACTCCTGATGGACAGCTCGTCGTAGATTTTGCCTGCCGACTTCTTGTCGTCCAGCGTGTCGTGCCAGATAGCAGCGAAGCCTGAGTCTTCCTTTAGCTTGTTGCCCATCTTGGAGAGCAACTGTTCGTTGGCGATGAAGCGCATGAACCTGAGGTAATAAGCCAGTTCCAGGGGTGACGCCGTTGCCACGGGAGCCAACAGTTCGGCGAGCTGCGGCCGCACATACACCTCCCACAACTTGCCGTTTATCCTCTTCATGTTCAGTTTCTCGGGAGTCAGGGTCTTGATGATGTCCATGCCCTCCTTGGCGTACATGATTTCCGCCCACGCCATGAGGTTGCGTATGCGGAAGGCACGCTGCAGCAGGTCGCCGTTCTGGGGTGCGCGCAGCAGTCCTTTGGCATATTTGGAATAGAGCAGGAGGATATGTTTCAGCTGGTCGGAATACTTGTTGAACTCGTACTGGAAGAGGGCGCGGTAAAGGAGCATCTGCACCAGGTGGGGTTCTTGCGCCACAGGTACGTCAGGGTCGTAGACGGGTGCAAAGCCACCCTTGCCCGACTTCTGCTCTATGATGACGCAGTCGCCGTCTTTCTCGTACAGGAAGTCGAGTCGTCCCTGTATGCCCAGCACTTCGCTGAAGAAGGAAGGCTCCAGCACCACTTCCCGGCTGTCGTAGTTGCCGATGGCCTGGGGCAGGTCTGCCCCGACAAGTTTCTCTATGTTGCGTTTCTGCACCTTGGCATCGTCCCTAAACTGCAAGAACTTTTCCGTCAGGTTTTGGCAGGCGATAAGTCCCAGAACATGCTCGTGGGTGTAGCGGCGGAAGGTTTCCTCGAAAGGAATGTCCTGACCGTGCACCGTCTCGTCGAGCAGTTGGCCAGCCAAGTTACCGAGGTGAATGCTCAGCGAGTTGGGCGGCGGAGCCAGTTTCTTGACGAGGTTGACAAATGGCGACTCGGCGTACGTCTCGAAACATCCGGCTATGGTGGTGACATTGATGAGGTAGTCGGGCTCCACGATGATGAGCTCGGGCAGGTATGTTTCGCCTCTCTCGTCGCGCCTTACCCTCACCAGGTTGAGCTGCGCCCCCACCCACAGTATCTGCTTGAGGTAACTCCACGACGACTTGCCGTCGCGTGTCAGTATCTTGTTGTCCGTGCCGTAGCATATTTGCCATGTAGAGTTGTTCTCCTCCTCCGTGGCCCAGATATAGTTGTCGTCCCAGCGTTCCACCACCACACGTACGGCACGTTCGTCAAACTTGCCCCACGTATGCTTCCTGTCGGCTGTGGGGAAATGCTTTTGCAGACTCTCTGGTATTTCCTGCCTGCCGCACAACCAGTGTACGAGCAGTGCCGTGGCCTTGAGGTTATGCGGAAAGAGCCTTTCCATGTCCTCGTCTGCAAGCGTACTCTTTCTGTTGTGTTCGGGAAAGAGGTCTTTGCGCGACATATGCAGGAGGTTAGCTATCCGGAACGGAATGCCAAACTCCTTGATGCAGTAGTCGAGCTTGGAGAAGAACCCCACGAAGGCTATCTGGCAGTTGAGTACACTCTGGTCTACCACACGCCTGTACACACTGCGCAGCATAGCGTAGCGTGCGGCAGTATCTGCCGATGGGGTGCAGGCTTCCTCCAGTTGGGCGTAAAAGGCTGCCGCATCGTCCATAATGATAGACTTTCCGGTACTGTGGACGAGATAGTCAGTAAGGTCGCTCTTCCGTTTGCTGTATACTTGATAATTCATCGTGTTCTCTTGTTTTTCTGTAAAGGTTATGCAAAGTTAGTGAATATTCTCTATGCCACAAAGGATTCGGGATGCTTCTTGCATGTGTCATGCCGGTTGACAACACACCTTCTTATATATAGTAATGCAGATTTTATACGCCTGCCGAATGTCGTTGTACCATCAAAATGCACGAATACCACAAACGTGGTAGCCGGAATGCCACTACTATGCTATTTCCATATCCCGGAAATAGCCGTAACTTTGCACCGTCAATCAGAACAAACATGACGGTTGGCGGATTTTGTATAAATGAATAAAAAGAATACAGTAACAATAAAACAAGAAAGGACATAGATTATGAGTACAGAAAAGAAACTTCGCTTTGAGACACTCCAGTTGCACGTAGGTCAGGAAAATCCAGACCCAGCTACCGACGCACGTGCGGTGCCTATCTACCAGACCACCAGCTACGTGTTCCGCAACTCACAGCACGCTGCCGACCGCTTCGGCCTTCGTGATGCAGGCAACATCTATGGTCGTCTTACCAACTCTACACAGGGTGTATTCGAAGACCGTGTGGCAGCCCTCGAGGGTGGTGTGGCAGGCTTGGCAGTAGCATCAGGTGCAGCAGCCGTTACCTACGCGCTGCAGAACATCTGCCAGAACGGCGACCACATCGTAGCGGCCAACAATCTCTATGGCGGTTCTTACAACCTCATCGCTCATACATTGACTACACAGGGTGTTACCTATACCATCGTGGATACACGCAATTTCGAAGAGGTCGAGGCTGCTATCCAGCCCAACACCAAGGCGCTCTATGCAGAGACTTTCGGCAACCCCAACTCGGACGTTACCGACATCGACAAGCTCGCCGAGATTGCCCACAAGCATAACATTCCACTGATTATCGACAACACCTTCGGCACTCCATTCCTTATGCGTCCTATCGAGCACGGAGCCGACATCGTGGTTCACTCTGCCACTAAGTTCATCGGCGGCCACGGCAGCTCGCTCGGCGGTGTCATCGTAGACGGTGGAAAGTTCGACTGGAAGGCAAATGCCGACAAGTTCCCGACACTCGCCAAGCCAGACCCTTCTTATCATGGTGCCGTATTCGCCGACGTGGCTGGTGCTGCAGCCTTCGTAACCCGTATTCGTGCCGTCATCCTTCGTGACACGGGTGCTGCCATCTCTCCGTTCAACGCATGGATTCTGCTCCAGGGACTGGAGACATTGAGCCTCCGTGTGGAGCGCCACGTACAGAATGCGCTGAAGATTGTGGAGTACCTGGAGAACAACCCGAAGGTGGCTAAGGTAAACCATCCTGCCGTGCCCAACCATCCCGACCACGAACTTTACAAGAAACTCTATCCCAATGGTGCAGGCAGCATCTTTACCTTCGAAATAAAGGGCGGCGAGAAAGAGGCTTGGGAATTCATCGACCACCTGCGCATCTTCTCTCTGCTCGCCAACGTAGCCGACGTGAAGTCGCTCGTTATCCACCCGGCAACTACCACTCACTCACAGATGAGCCCTGAGGAACTGGAGGAGCAGCACATCTATCCTTCTACCATCCGCCTGAGCGTGGGTATCGAGAACATCGACGACCTGATTGAGGCGCTCGACGAGGCATTCACTTATGTAAAGTGAAGAGTGAAGAACGAAGAGTGAAGAATTCAAGAGTGAAGAACGAAGAATAAAGAGTGAAGAACGAAGAGAGAAGAATGGAAAGTCTCCTTCTTCAAATAAGACAAGGGAAAGGCCAACAGCAACAAAGCCATTGGATTCTTCACTCTTCGTTCTTCACTTTACCCTCTTCACTAAAATACAGAAAGCTATGGCAAAGATATATAAACAGATTACCGACCTCATCGGAAAGACCCCCCTGGTAGAGCTGGGCAAGTACTCAGCCTCCCGAGGACTCGAAAGCCCGGTTGTCGCCAAGGTGGAGTTTTTCAATCCTGGCGGCAGTGTAAAAGACCGTATTGCGTTCGCCATGATTGAGGACGCAGAGAAGAAGGGCATCTTAAAGCCTGGTGCTACCATCATAGAACCGACCAGCGGAAATACCGGTGTCGGTCTGGCACTGGTTTCTGCCGTGAAGGGCTACCACTTGATTTTGACGATGCCCGAGACGATGAGCATCGAGCGCCGCAACCTCGTGAAGGCTTACGGTGCACAGGTCAAGCTTACCAGCGGTAAGGACGGAATGCCCGGCGCCATTAAGGCTGCCGAGGAATTGCGCGACTCCATTCCCGGCTCTGTTATCCTGGAACAGTTTGAAAATCCGGCAAACCCTGCCAAGCACTACGCCACTACGGGACCCGAGATTTGGGCTGACACAGATGGCGAGATAGACATCTTCGTGGCTGGTGTGGGTACTGGCGGTACCATCTCTGGCATCGGAAAGTACCTGAAGGAGCAAAACCCCAACGTAAAGGTTATTGCAGTAGAGCCTGCCACCTCCCCCGTACTGAACGGCGGACAGAGCGGACCGCACAAGATACAGGGCATAGGCGCCGGTTTCATACCGAAGACCTATAACGGGGCATACATCGACGAGGTATTCGATGTCCAGAACGACGATGCCATCAAGGCTGGCCGCGACCTGGCACAGACCGAGGGCCTTTTGGTGGGCATTTCTTCCGGTGCGGCTGCCTTCGCTGCCACAGAAATAGCCAAACGTCCAGAGAATAAAGGTAAGAAGATTGTTGCTCTCTTGCCCGATACGGGAGAGAGATATTTAAGTACTGTACTCTATGCTTTCGAGGAATATCCTCTGTAAAGCGGTGCTGAAAAGCATGTCCTAAAAAGAAAGCCGGTTCATCGTGAACCGGCTTTCGTCTTTTTTATAGCGCCCTTCGCCATGTGCGTTTGGTACAAAAAATAACTTGCGCCGTACCTCCTATGATTACATGTAGCTGCCCTTACAGGGCGCCGGGGAATTGAGGTATCTTTACCCAGGGTGTTGCCCTGGGCTATGGGCATCTGCCCTTTCAGGGCGAGAGGATACTATCGAAAGGCGCTATAGTAGGTGCAGCGTCCCCGCTGCACTAAAACAAGGTAAGAGAGTGTGTGTGGAGTAGAGCGAGGTTTAGGGGTATATATATAAAGGTATATGTTGATAAAACGTTTTTCTTTTACAGAAAGCAAAAAGGGCGTGACAAGAGTCACACCCTCAAAATGCTGATATATGTTTTTTATGGTGCAGGAACAGCTGCTCATCATCTTGTCAGCGAGAACTTGATGCTCAGTCCGAAGTCCTGCGTAGTGGTGGGATAGCTGCTGCTGGAGAGTAGCGGCGTATTGGTCTGCCTGTCGTAGTAGAAACTCATGGTGAGGAGTTTGCTCAAGGTGTAGTCGGCAGTGAAACTGAGCTTCAGGGCATTGTTTCCGCTGCTGGCACTGCTCACCATGGAGGCGATGTCGCGCACGATGGAAGCCTGGCGGCGGAAGCTAAAGTCGAGTCGCATGTTGAGGTCGTGGTTTACGCCCATGCGCTTGGTGGATGTTGCAGAAGAGGTGTTCTTCTTGTTGTCGTCCTTCTGGTCGTTGCCCTTATTCTTGGAGCCAGACTTCACCTTGCGGCTGCTACCGCCAAAGAAACTGAAGTTGTTTATCTTGTAGCCCATACCCACTACCCAGTCCTTGCTCAGTGCCTCGCTTATCTGCACGCTCGTCATGCTGAGGCTCAACACACGCGTCTGCCGGTATTCGGCCTTGAGCGTCATGTTGTTGTTGAACGTCATGTCTATGCCGAGCAGAGGAGAGAAAGCCTCGTTGATACTTACCTGCGAGATGTTGTACATGCTGCTGGGCGTCGGGTTGCCCGATGACGTGTCACCGATGAAGCCTATGCCGTTCATGTATTCCTGGTAGGTGCTGTAACTGTTGTAGCTACCTATGGCGAAGATGCTCTTGTAGGAGTGGTTGATGTTTACACTCTTGAAGTTGTCGCGGAACCACGGCAGCTTGCTCAGTCCGCTGTAACGCAGTGTCCAGTTGGGCAACAGGCGCGACAGAGCGGGGAAGAGAGAGAGCGACGAACCTCCCATGCCGGTATAGGCATTGAGGAAAGCCGGTATCATAACGTCTCCGCTGTACTTGTTTACCGGTGTCTGCGTGGCATCAAACTTCTGGCCGGCAAGGGTTGTCCCTGCAGGATATACCGCCCCGGCATACTGTGCCTGTACCCTGTCGCGGAAGCCGTCGAGCGAATTGACAAAACGTTCGAAAGTCTTGCTGCGGTATCCGCTGTTGGCATTGCCCATGCCTTCGAATGCAGACCCCAGCGACACGGTGGTAATGGAGAATGTACCGCTCTGCGTGGTGGGCATGCCGTCGTACATGTACTGTATGCTCTTCCTCGTTGTCATGGTGCGCGAGGCATTGAGGTCTACCTTCAGGTTCTTCACCGGTTCGAGCGTGAGCCTTATCTGCAGGTCTTCCGTCTTGCTGCTTGTGGCAGGCGTGGCTATTGAGTCGGCCATGAGCAGCCACCCGTTGGCAGCTGCCTTGTCTACATAGTTGTCGTCCACCATACCGAAGGCAAAGCCCAGGCCTGGAGCAAGCGACCCCTGGTTGGACTGGCCTAAGGCATCGCCCACCGACGGCATGAATCCCGGCAGGGTGAGCTGGTAGTTGTTGCGGTAGGTGAAGCTGACGTTACGTACCATCATGGCCACGCGTGCCGCAGCCTGTGCCACCTTGTACCATCCCTTGTCCTCGAGCGGTTCCTTGGGCAGTACGGAGAGTTTTACCTTCGTGGTCGAGTCAACCTTCGAGATGATGCGTATCTGGTTGGCGTTTACCTTCTTGTATTTCAGCTTGATGGCTTTGCCGTCCTCAGTCTTTGCCGATACGATGAGGCGTTTGGTGTTCTTGCCGTGGTTTACGCTGATGGTGGTGTCGGGCTGTAACACGATTTCCTTCTCGAAGGCACGCTTGTTCTTGGGCAGGGCTTTCTGCTGTTGCTCGGCCTTGCGGTTGGCCTTGCTGCGCCATTCTTTCTCGGCCTCATCGGGGTCTTTGCCCGCCTTTACGGCCTCTTCGCGTATGGTCTTGAGCTCCTGCTGCTGTTTCTTGGCTTCCTGTTTCTTCTTGTCCCTTTCCTGCTTGTTACGCTGTATCTGACTGCGTGAAATCTCCTTGTCGAATTTCTGGTTGACAGTCTTGAGGAAGGGGACATGGTTATATAGTTTCACCATGTTGAACGAACCGTTGATGGAGGCTTCCCTGTTGGTATTGGCCGTATTGCCGTAGTTGGTTCCGTCCTCGTCCTCAGTACCCCTGTTCCATGAGTAGGTGGCATTGTAGGAGGCGTCAGCGCTGAGCCAGTCGAAAGCCGGAAGCAGGTTGAGCGGTGCCTGATAGGAAGCGGTGAACGTCTGGTTGTAGTCGAGCGGAGTACCCCAGTGCTTGATGCTGGTCCACACCGAGTCTTTCCATGCGCTGTAGCGGTCGGGATAGAGGTCTTTGTTGAGTGGAGTGTATGGCTCGTCTATCTGTGCCCGTGTGGCGCTCTTGAAGCTGGCATGCAGATTGCGCGTAAGGTCCCACCGCATGGAGAACTCACGGTTCCAGCGGAACTGTTCGCTGAACGAGAGTGGCAGTTGGTTATCGGAGGCTGCTTCCATGTCGCGTTCCTGCAGTTCATGGTAGTACCTGGTCATCTCCGTGTTGAATGCCAGGTTTTGCGGCAGCCAGTTCAGTCCGAAGCGTCTCAGGATGTCCAGCCACTTGCTCTTGTTCTTCATTTTCTTGAATGGTTCCCATGCCTTGTATACCGGTGTCCACGAGTAGTCGAGAGCACCTCTCCAGTTGTCTTCGTTTTCATATACAGTCGTCTCTCCCGAGGTGTGCTGGTGCGAGTGGCTGTACGAGAAGGAGAAGTTGGCGGGGTCGTAGGGCATGGGGTGCCTCTTGGTGGCAATGCCGAAGCGTGCGTTGGATACGGAGAAGTTGGTGTTGGTAACCTTCGATACGGCAATGCTCTCTATGGAGTCGCGCTCCTGCTTGGAGGCAGTAGCGTCGAGAGCGTCCTTCAGCTCCATATCCGTGTCGAGCGGATTGTATTTAGGAGTGGTGCGCTCCTTGGTGACACTATAATAAAGTGGTATGGTAACCTTGGCCTTGTCTGGGAAGAACTTTCCCAGTTCGAGGCTTGTGGTAATGCTGTACGAGCCATACGAGTCGGTGCTGCGGCTTGCCACACCGTCTTCCAGTCCGCCGAATCCCTCGCTGGTATATCGGCCTGTGGCGTTGACACTTCCCAGGTCAGACAACTGCAGGTTGAGCGTACCGTTTGCGGCCCATCCTCCCTTGTTGTTCTGGTCGAGCAGACGCAGTTCGTTAATCCACACCTCTCCGCTCTTCACGTCGCCCGAATTGTTGCGCACACCTATCATCATGGTCTTTATCTCACCAAGGGTGGGGTTTCCGACGATGGTTATCTTGTTGTTGGGATGGTTGGAGTCGTAGGCTGAGTAGGCCGAGGTGTATGAAGCGAGTCCCAGAGCCTTGGCCTTGTTACGTTCTTTCTTGAGATTGGTGAATACGCTCAGTACCACGTCGAGCATGTTGTCCTGCGGCCACACCTTCAGACAGTCTTCGTAGCTGTATCGGCTATAGGTGCCTTCGGGCGTGAGGGTCAGTGGTATCTCATACTCGTAGTAGTTGTTCTTGTAGTCGCTGCCGAGACGCAAGAACACGGACAACTGGTTGTTTTGCAGTTGTGTGGTATTCTGTGCCAGGGCGTTGGCGTGTACGAACATCTGCAGTCTCTTGTATCGGCGTATGTCGAGTGTTGTGTTCTTGTACACAGCCTTAGCCTCTCCCGTGCTGAGGTTTTTGACGACGAGGCTCAGTGCCTGTTCGTTATCCTCTACGAGCTGAGGCTGCGTGGGGTCTTGTCCGCGCTGTATACCCGGTGGCAATACGTAGTTTACCGGTACCTTTTCGGCACTCTCCTCTATGCTCACGGCACTGGCTTCGAGTGTGCCTCCACTGGCATTGCTGAGCTGCTGGTTGTAGGTGCGCCATGTGCCGCGTACGAGGTCGAGCGTACCAAACCTCAGCACGATGGGCTTGCGGAAGTTGGTAAGGAACATGCGCATGAAGCGTATGCTGGAGAAATCGCTGATACTGCCCTGTTTCTTGTCGTACTGGCTCAGGGGGATGCGGAACTGGTACCAGGTGCAGGTCGACTGCGAGCCGTCGCGCATGGTCTGCGTATACTCGCGCTTGTCCACGATGTAGTTGTTGCCCACCACGAGGTCTTCCGGGCGTATGCTGACATGGTACTGGTAGAACTTCTCATACTCGTTGAGCGTGAAGTCCTGGTTGATGTCCTCTACGTCTGGTGTCGACTTGTACGAGGTGTCGTAGCTCTCGGTGCGGTTGTCGCTGTCGGGCGAGTTGCCTTGGGGGTTGTTGATGTACTTGTAACGCTGCAGTATGGGTGTCTGCAGTTGGTCCCAGTCCGAGCCTCTGAAGTAGTGGTAGTCGTCGTGTGCGGGGTCGGCATAGATACTGTCGAATACAGCCTGGTTTACCTTGCCCTGTATCTGGTCAAGGTATACATTCTTGTAGAATTCGCGCTCCTCCTCGTCGTTGAGACCGTTCAGACCTACATCCTGCAGTGCACGACTGCCGGCGGTGGTGGCGAAGGCATAGGTTACGGTGCTCTGCGTGGGTATCTTTCCCCACTGTGTGGTGGTGTAACTCTGCGATCCGTCTACGGGCATGCCGCTCTCGTAGAACTTCTTGCCGTCGCGCAGTACGTCTTCGCTCACTTCTCCGAGGTTGATGTAGAAGTCGCCGCCGTACTGTGCTGCGTCTGCCTGTCCGCGTGAGTAGATGAAGGGGTCGAGCATCCAGAACTCGATGTACTCTATGTTGGCCTGTTCGAAGTCGTTGGTGTCGAGTTTTCGCATCATACCACCCCAATTGGCCTGTGGCTGTGCGAAAGTTCCGTCGGCCTGCAGGTCGGTATTGAAGTTGTACGGTCCAGGCTCGCTGGGATAGTAGGCGAGGTTGAGCACGTTCAGTGTGCTGCTGGCTCCGCTGTATGTACTCTGCTGTCTCAGGGGGAAGAGCTCGCTTACATACACCTCCCGCACATAGTGGTTGGAGAGTTGTGCCAGGTCGCTCTTGATGTGTCCGGGCGTAAGGGAGTTGCCGCGCTGGGTAAAGAGCGGGTCTATGGTGTACCATGCCAGTCGGCTGCGGTGGAATCCGCTTGTCAGTCCGGTCTTGTCTGCATAGTCGTTGGAGAATTCTGATGACGGCACACTGGAGAGAATCCACGATGTGGGTGTCATCACGTCGATGGTATTCTTGGTGGTCTCGAAGTCGTCAAGATAGGAAGCGTTGTCCTGTGTGCCGCTTGCCTGTCCGGCGAAGAGCTTGGCAAACTCGCCCGTAAATGATATCTGCGAAGGCTGCGTAAGGTGCAGTAGGGGTATCTTGTCGAGCATGTTGGTGAGCCATTGGCTCTCCTTTTTCCAGTTGATGTTGAATCCGACAAGTGTGTTGTTGAGCGGTTCGGAGCCCATGTTTACCTTGGTGGTAAGCGCTTGCTCTGACAGGTGCTGCAGCGTACCGCTTATCTGGAAATTCTTGGAGAAGTCATACTCCCAGTTGAGTCCCATCATGGTCTTGCGCATCTGTCCGTAGTCGGTATTGCTCTCGAGCGACACATTGACCGATGTGCCTGCATCGATGATACTCTGGTTGATGATGGTTACTTCTCCGGCACTATAGTCTACGGTATAGTCGGTTCCCTCGGTGAGCTTTACACCGCCGGCAGTGACGAGTACCGATCCTTGCGGCACGTCGTACGCACCGAGCGAGATGACATTGGCCGATGTGCCTCTAAACTGTCCCGAAAGGATATACTTGTTCTTCTCGGCTATCTGCTTGGCAGTGGTCTTGGTAGAGGTGTATAGCTCCGTAAAGGCATACTTGCTGGCAGTAACGGAGTCGATGCCGTTCTTTTGCAGATAATCCAAGAGGTACGAACCGAACGGTTCTGCCTTGGGTATGAACACGCGACCGTTGCTCACGGTGTATCCCGCCACATAGTCGAAATATCCGTTGGAGTGTGCGTTGTTGTTGTTGTCGAGTCGGTCGGCTCCGAGTGCCCGGATGAGCGGTGTGCTCTTTACCTTGCTCTCGGGTATGTAGTTGAGGTATACGCCCGTGGTGTCGCTCTGGTACTTCACGTCCAGTCTGAACTTCTCCTTTTCCACCTGTGAAGCAAGGTAGTAGACGTTCTTCATCATGAGGTCCCAGTTGCCCTGCTGGGGGGTATTGCTGGTGTTTTTGAGCGACTTGACGAAGAGGGCTTGCTTGGTGTCTGTGAGGTCGGAGGCAAACTCGCCCACCTGATAGGTCGTGCCACCATAGGTGTACTCGAAGGCCACGGCCAGCACCTGGTCGGTCTGCAGACTGCTCTTGAGTGAAACGTATCCCATCGACGAATTAAGCGTGTACTCAGAGGAGCTGAGCAAGCGTGCACTCTCCAGTTTCTCGAAGTCGTCGCCACCTTTCAGTCCGCCTCCTTCCAGAACGGTAGCGGCCTGGTCTATATCGCGTGCTGCGGCATATTGTCCCACCATGGCGTCGTACTCGGTGTTGGCACGGTTGGCAGGCACGGGCAGTGCTCCAGCTATCCATGTAGAGTTGCTTACGCGACTGTTCTCGCCGAGGTCGGTAAGTGCCACGATGTTACGTGTATTGGTAGTGGTGGCAGTTTTGTTGGTAACCCATATCTCCACGCGGTTTATGGTAATGCCGGTGGTAAGGTTGGGCAGTTTCTGCATCCATGCGTCGTAGCGGTCGCGGAAGTATCGCGAGAGGAAAAAGTGGCGGTTCTCCTCGTAGTCGGCCACGTTTATCTCGAAGGGAGTGAGCTGCACGCCTCCCTTGGATGACACGCTCTTGGAGGCCGACTTCTTCTGCGATGCCACCATCTGCAGTTTCAGCTTGCCGAACTGCAGGTCGGTACGCAGTCCGAAGAGGCTGCTGGCGCCCTTGATAAGCGACGAGTTGGAGGGGAAGGAGATGTTTCCGGCCTCTACGAGTTTGACGATTTCGTCTTCCTTGCCGTCATACTTCAACTTCATGTTCTGCGCATCGTAGTCGAAGGTAGCGTCAGTGTTGTAGTTCAGGTTCATGTTCACCTTGTCGCCTACTTTGCCGTTCACGTTGAGGTTTATCTTCTCGTCGAATTCCATCATCGTGGTCTTGCGGTTGCGTATGGGCAGCGAGGGGTTGTCTATGTTCTTCATGTTCACACCGAACTTCAGTTCGGCAGTACCTTGCGTACGTACACGTATGCCTCCGGGGCCGAATATCTTCTCTGCCGGTCCCAGGTCGAAATGCATGTCGGTGAAGTCGAACTTCTCCTTGCCCTTGGCCTTGTATATCTCGTCGTTCTGCTTGCGGAAGTAAGCCTTTCGCCCGTTCAGTTCGCTCCATGCCATGTATTCGGCAGGTGTCATCATGACGGGAGCCGACAGCCATGTACCGCCCATCCTGTTTCCTATGATGTATCGGCCCAAGGTATCGTTGTACTCCACCTGGTACTTCATGTTGTCGGGGCGCTGCAAGTCGAGCGGACTCTGGTAGAGGTCGCCTATGCTTACGGGCTGTGTGCGCTGTATGGGCCAGCGCGGGTGCAGCAGCGAGTCGGGTATGGTGTCTTCTTCGGCCAGTATGGGTTGCGCGGTAATAGCGGGTGTCTTGCCTGTAGCAGTTTTCTGCTTTGCGTTCCCTTTTCCGGGTGTGCCTCCTTTGTTGGTCTTCGCGGTGCTCTGGGGGGCGCCATTGCGCTGGCGCGACTTGTCGTCTTGCAGATAAGGCAAAGCGAGGGCATAGCCGAAGGTGGAAACCGTCAGCCAGGCCAGTATCACGTATATAATCCTTTGTCTCATCTATTGTTTGTTACTTTTCTCTCTTCGTTCTTCACTTTTCACTCTTCACTCTTCTCTCTTCTCTCTTCACTTACTTTATCAGTTTGAGTGCCAGTTTGATGACTTCCTCCACCTTCAGGTCGGGTTGTGCCTTGAGCAGTTCTGCCACAACCTTAGCCGATGGGGCAGGCGAGAAGCCCAGCATGGCAAGAGCACTGACAGCCTCGTCCCTTACAGCGTTGTCTACGGCAACTGTCGCACCGCCGGCGGGCAGTTCGTCGGCAATGCCGAGGCTGATGATCTTGTCCTTCAGGTCGACGATGATGCGCTGTGCAGTCTTCAGACCTATGCCCTTTACGCCCTTGAGCATCTTCTCGTTGCCCGAAGAAATGACGGTACACAGCTCCTTTGGCGACATGGACGAGAGTATCATTCTTGCCGTGTTGCCTCCCACGCCCGATACGGTAATGAGCAGTCGGTATAGTTCGCGTTCCTGTTTTCCAGCAAAGCCGTACAGCGTGTAAGAGTCGTCTCGGCCGCCCGTCACGAGCGATTCGTGTACGTAGAGTTTCACGTCTTTCTTGCCCTGTATGGCAGTATAGGTGTTGAGCGATATGCCGAGGGCATAGCCTACGCCGGCAGCTTCCACAACGGCCTGTGTGGGGGTTAGTTCGGCCAGTTCGCCCCTTATGTATTCTATCATAGTGTGTTTTGGTGTATGCGTTAAAAATGTTTGGACATGTCGTGTGTGTATATGTACGCACGTACCATATATAAACGTGATGTGGGGGCTTTTATTGTAACCTCAGTCTAAGATATAGTTAAAAAACTGTGAAACGTGCGTTTTTCTCATGGAAAAGACCTACTTTTGCATGTAGAATCAGTATTACAACCAAATAAAAGAAACGACAAAATGAAAAAGCTTAGAGCAGCCGTAGTAGGTTACGGCAACATCGGTAAGTTTACAGTAGAGGCACTCGAGGCCGCCCCCGACTTCGAGATTGCAGGTATTGTGCGCCGTCAGGGTGCCCAGAACAAGCCCGCAGAGTTGGCAGAATATGAAGTGGTAGACGACATCACCAAGTTGAAGGACGTAGACGTGGCTATCCTTGCCACTCCTACCCGTTCCTGCCCAGAGTATGCAGAGAAGATTGTAGCCCTCGGTATCAACACTGTGGACAGTTTCGACATCCATACCAGTATCCTCGACTATCGTACCAAGCAGATGGAGAACTGCAAGAAGGCCGGCAAGGTGAGTGTTATCGCTGCCGGTTGGGATCCGGGTTCAGACTCTATCGTACGCGTGCTGATGGAGAGTCTTGCTCCCAAGGGACTTACATATACCAACTTCGGTCCGGGTATGAGCATGGGCCATTCAGTATGTGTGCGCAGCAAGAAGGGCGTGAAGGAAGCTCTTTCCGTTACTATCCCCTTGGGTGAGGGCATTCACCGTCGCATGGTATACGTAGAATTGGAAGAGGGTGCTACCCTTGAGGAGGTGACAGCCGAAATCAAGGCAGACCCGTATTTCGCCCATGACGAAACCCACGTGTTCGCAGTAGCCTCTGTAGACGACGTGAAGGATATGGGCCATGGCGTAAACCTCGTTCGCAAGGGCGTATCGGGCAAGACCCAGAACCAGCGCCTCGAGTTCAATATGAGCATCAACAACCCTGCTCTTACCGCCCAGGTATTGGTCAATGTGGCTCGTGCCTCGTTCCGTCTGCAGCCAGGTTGCTATACCATGCCCGAGATTCCGGTCATCGACATGTTGCCGGGCACCCGCGAGGAAATCGTGGCTACGCTGGTCTAAGAAACGTAAAGAGTTAATATGTGACTATTTGGACGGGTTCTGAAAATACATCAAACGTATTTTTAGAACCCGCTTTATTATTGGTCAGTAAAATTATTGGACAAAATCACGTTCGCTCTTTTTACTTTACGATAACCTTACGGGTCGTGCCATCGCTCATGCGGATAATGTTGATGCCTTTCTCGAGAATTGCTTTATGACGGCCATCAAGACCATAGTACTGCGCATCTTTTATGGTTTCACCCTTCTCTATATTCTCTATGCCGGTCTCAATGCTACCATCAATAAAGAAGAACTCCTTCCATTGGTCGGCAGACTTATATGCATCTTCACGTCCGATTGGTACATAGAGAGTACAGTTCCACTTATTGATATCATCAAGAGCCTGACTTCCGCAAACAGGCGGTTCATGCGTTTTGGCCTCAAGTTTGGTCATAGCTGTGCAATCGGAGAAAGCCTCATCACCGATTGTCGTCAGACTTGTGCCAAAGGAGAAACTCTCTAGCGAAGCACACCCCGAGAACGCATAGTTGCCAATCTTCTCGATGCCGTCACCAATAGTCACATACTTCAAACCAGTACAAAAAGGAATCTATTACTGATTGATTATCGGTATTATACGCTCTAAACGGTAGAAAAGTGGCTATGTGGATTCTGTTTAGATACGAAAAGGTGAAGATTTAACGTTTTTAACCTTCTTTTATGCCTTTTCCGCATCAGAATACAACACATCTATCATTTCGTTGGCGATTTTATGGTCAGCGATTCGCATTATGTTACTTGTCTCAGAATTGTAACCGAAGAAGTTGATGTTACCATACCAAACTATAGACTTATCAATGATTGCACACTGCAAAGTTTGGTTCTTGTTGCTGACAATGTCTATTCCTGCACTTGACAACTCGCCTTCATTAACACCTTCCTCTTTGATATGTATCACCACAGACACTCCATGGTGAAGAATCTTTGCAAGCGATGACATGACACGAGGCTTATACTTGAACTTCACTTTCGGAACAGCGATTACAACGGAATGTTTTGCCATCGCCAAATCATTCAGAAATGCCT
>CAVCGV010000014.1:0-34943 GCA_963601815.1 bacterium | reverse complement strand
GAGATGGCAAAGAAAAACGCTTCTTCTTTTTGTTTCTATGAATAATTCAGGTTAGGTTAGGACGGATTTCTAAAGGATGCGGCATCTCACTGTCAGCAATACACTACGCCGGCGAATACGATAATCAGAAATACTCTCTGTCAGTTCCGAGGAAGTAGAGCGTGAGTAAACCTTTTTGTCGAAAAGATTATTGCAAAGCAACGTAAAGAGCCATCGCTTAAGGGAATACTTTGCGTTCAATCCACAAAGCACAAAAGACTTGTTCTTCTCATTCATACTGTTATAGTAATGAGAACAATCCGCAGACAAGGAAATCCCAGCCGGCAGCAAGAAATCTACAGACGTATCGTTCGTCATAGAGCGCAATGACGCCATAGCCTGACCGCCACTCATCTTACTACCAGTACTATAGAATGAACTTTCATGGCTTGCCGTCATCCATTTAGCAATAGCTGCATTCGCATCCATCTTTGCGCTCCACGTATCATTCGTATAATTCAGTTCCTCCCCTTGCAGAAGAATCGGACCGTCTGTACGAGCATAACTAAGCTGCAAGGCTATTTTCAACCTCTTCCAATCAAAGCCCTTGCTGGCATTAAGTTTTACGTTCATCCGTTCTGCAACGCTCCCGGCAGGCTGACTCTCCACCTTTTCCACTACCCCATCATAAGTACTGCCAAAAAGCATCTTTGGCTTATTGCGACTCCACAAAAAATCTACATCCACAAAAAACATCTTAAAGATATTTTTGTAGTTATAGGACAACCTGTTGTTCAACCAGCTTCCCGTATAGAGAGACGGAGTGGCGTAGCATGAGAGTTGACGATAATTATTCAAGATATATTGGGCATACAGGTTTTCGATGGCAGGCAACTCCTTTGATAAAGAGCCGCTATATGTCAAAGAATGGGAAGCATTAAACTGAAGCATCACCTTTGCACTCGGTTCAAAATTGATACCACGAAAAGTTTTTGTGCCGTTTTCCATTTGGTCATTCAGATACTGGTATAGATATCCTACAGGAATATTTATATCCAAAGTTACCTTGTTGAGTTTACAAATGGCGTCAAAACCAATTCCCGTATTCAATTCGGTCAAGGCAATCTGATTTTTATATTGTTCCAACGTACTCTGTAATTTGTCATGACGGACATCACAATAAGCTATCGGACTAATCTGCAGATTGCCTATCAACAAAGAAGACAGCAGTCCCAATTGATTCTTAGCTTCGAAATTTCTCCTCTCAACCCATTGGCTCATTTCTTCGGAGCCCAATACGTCTGGGAACAGATTGGTATCTACTGTTAGATTTTGAGGACGCTTTTCGACATTCACCTTAGAAATGAAATCAATGCCACGCTCCTTGCGGAACTTACTTGTCAGATGCAGCTCATTATGCAGACGATAATCCCTCACTTTGCCTTGTTGCATGATATTGCCTTCATTCACTATGCGGTTTACCCCCTTCAAAGAAGAATAGTCAAACGTCAGCAAATCTTTTATATAGCGTTTGTCCTGGTTTTCTACAAATGCAAGATTTCCGTAAGCCATTTCTTTCTGCTGATTGGCGGAGATACATTCTGCCATCGTGTGATAAGTCCCGTCAGGCAAAAGATTATAGACAGCAGACTGGCTATCACGACCGTCCCTATCAGACAATGCTCCTATATTTATGCCCAAACTGCCATTCTTGCCAATGCGGTATATATTATTAAAGGTAGCACTATGAGAACGATTGAAATAATAATACCGCTTGTCTATTCCCGGTGCCGCAGGCATTTCTACTTCTGTCAGGTTTGATGTACGAGTATAATCGTCCCCGCCAAAAGACCGGAGTTCCGTCTCCAAATCTTCTCCCACATTATTACCCTTATAAGTTGCCAACAACTGAGAGTTTTTCCTAAAATAGGTAGCTAACAATTCGCCAGTCCAGAGTTCCTTGTCTTCCACACCCCCTCCTATTGTACCTATTAAGTTGAAAACGCCTTTCACGCCCTCCTTCAATTTCAAATTGATAGACGCATGTTCTTCCGGACGCAAATCCTTGAGCGCCTTGATATCCTGGTGGTTTTCAAGCACCTGAACCGTAGAGATGCTATTAGGGTCGACATTGTTGGTCGCTATTCCGTATCTACCTTTCATCAAGTCGAGTCCCTCAATATAAAAGTTCTTTATCGGCAAGCCCTTATAGGATATCTGCCCGGAATTTGCCACTGTTATTCCCGGCATTCTCTTCAAAACTTCTGCTATAGATTGGTCATTCTTGTTAAGGAAAGAAGCTACATTATAATTGACCGTATCTCCCCCTACATAGATTTTCTGTGCTTTTACAGTTATTTCCTTTAGCTTTTGTGCTTTCTCCTCTACATAGATGGTATGAAAAGCATCTTTGTTGGCAAAATCTTCCTGAACTTTGTTTATTGTCATTCCAGAACAATACAAGCTTATGCTGTCAGCCTGCGAATGGAACGACACTGAAAACATGCCGTTCTTGTCTGTCATACAAGAGCCTATAATTTTATATTTCTGATTAAGTTGGCTGACAAAGACATTTACGCCAGGAACCGGTTCGTTAGCCTCTGTTTTTACCCAACCTCGAATTGTCGTCGTAGCAGTTTGAGCATGTATGCCCAAGCCGCACAAGAACAACAATACGCTCAACAGAAAGATAAAGAGTATCCCCCACCTTTCGAGAAAGCCCATTGGTTGCCTCAACATGTCATCAAGTTCCTTGCTATGCTTATATAAATGATTGTGTTTCATACTGCAAGTTGATTCTTAATCAAAGAATAATATATACCTTTTTTATCCAACAGCGTTTGGTGCGTTCCCTGCTCTACCACATGTCCGCTCTTCATTACTACAATATGGTCTGCGTCCTTTACGGTACTCAAACGATGGGCTATAATCACGGATGTACGTCCTTGCAAGAAGGATTTCAAATTAAGCATCACTTCCCTTTCGTTATTAGTATCAAGGGAATTCGTAGCTTCATCCAAGAACAAATACTCTGGATTCTTATATATCGCCCTTGCTATCAACAACCTTTGTTTTTGTCCCGAACTCAGCCCGTTACCATCTGCACCAATTCTTGTATGAAATCCTAAAGGCATGTCTTCTACAAAAGAAAGGACGTTTGCCATTTTTGCAGCCAACATCATACGCTGTGTGTCTATCTCGCCAGTAGGGACTATATTACGTGCTATCGTGTCAGAATAAACATATCCATCCTGCATCACCACCCCACATTGTTTGCGCCATTCCCGGAGATCACAGTTACGAAGAGGTGTATCGCCTATGGTTATACTTCCGACATCAGGCACATAAAATCCTAACAGCAACTTCAACAATGTTGATTTTCCACTTCCGCTGAGCCCTACAATTGCTGTCGTCTTGCCTTTGACTATTTGAAGATCTACTCCATCCAGAACCGAGGTCTCTGCAAGTTTGTCGTATTTGAACGACAAATGATGCAGGTTTATACTTTCATGGGGGATTAGAGTTGTCTTTCTAACCTCATTTTCCTCTTTCAAACTGTAGATTTCATTCAAGCGTCCAATACTCAATTTCGCATCTTGCAAATTCTTTACGAACATCACCAACTGTTCCAAAGGACTATTCAACATCCCCATAACATACTGTATAGCAAGCATCATCCCTAACGTCATCGACCCATCAATAACTTTTGTTGCTACAAAAGCCGTAATACACATGTTTTTTATTTGAGTCAACAACACACCTCCAGACATCTGGTTTTGCGAGAGTTTCAAGCCTTCAGAAAGCAACTTACAAATGCTTACCTGCGTTTTCTCCCATTCCCATATTTTTTCGTTCTCGCATCCATTGAGTTTAATGTCTTGCATGCCAAGGATTATCTCAAAGACATTGTTCTGCCCTAAAGAATTAAGAGAGAACATGCGGTTGTCGATAGCTGCTCTTTTTTTCATAAAAAGCCAGCCCCATCCTATATACAAGACACTGCAACCAGCATAAACAAAAAATAGCATCACATTATAATATAGAAAAACAGCACTGAATATCAACACATTCAGAAACGAGAACAGCATTGACAGCGTTGTTCCTGTCAGAAAGTCCTTTATGCGTTGATGATCACTTATACGCTGCATGATGTCTCCACTCGTCTTTGTATCAAAAAACGAGATTGGTAATTTCGTAAGTTTTTGAATAAAATCAGAGATCATCAGTATATCGACCCTTACTCCTACGTAAAGCAATATTCTATTACGAACGAACTCTACAGACGTAGTTCCCAAGACCAAAGCCAATTGACCTAACAACATCAACCAGACCATGTAAACGCTTTGTTCATTTATACCATAATCTATAATGGCTTGTGCCAAGAACGGGATGACAAGCATAAACAAAGAGCTAAGGCACATGCCCAAAAGCAAATGCAACATGGTATACTTGTAAGGCTGGACATAAGTCCACAAGAAATCAGATATGCTTTTTTGATTTAGTTTCTTTTCTACGTAATCATTCAACTTCTCCGTTGGTTCTAAGCACAAGACAATTCCTTTGCCATTTTCTATCTCCCAACATTTTCCCATCTCCGCTTCTGTAAATCTAAAGCACGAGCCTATAGGGTCAGCAACATAAAAATAGACATTACCTCTTTGTTCCCTTATCTTATATAATACAACAAAGTGTTCTTGCCTCCAATACAGGATACAAGGTAAAGGAATATCCTCTGCCAATGTTTGAAGATTTACCTTTACACCCAATGACTTAAACCCAACCTCTTCTGCGGCTTTCTTGAGACTTAGCATAGTTGTACCATTCCTTGAGTTCACACACAATTGATGGACGCATTCCATGGTAAGTTTTTTCCCATAAAATGCAGCTATCATACGCAAACAAGTTGGTCCGCAATCCAAATTGTCTCTTTGGGTATATAAAGGAAATCTCTTCACCATTACTCCAATGTTATCAACCAATATTTTTTGCCGTCACTTCCGATAAGTTTACCATCAGCCAATGCTACAATACTGTCTATATACTTGTTTACAATACAGATCTTTTTCACATTCCCCTCCCAATCTAAAGTCACGATTTTACAAGTTGCCTTATTCTGTTTGCGCAATGTTTCCATGTTTTGTCGAGACTTATTCCACCAAAGGGCATAGACATAGCTTTTTGATGATGAGACATCTTTAATTTGCATAACATTTTCTTCCCAGACATCAGCAACCTGAGGTTTTAAACGTTTCCAATTCGGCTCGGCCAATTTTACGACGTAACTTTGTTTGGTATCCAAGTTTACATACTGAATCGCAGGATACAGGTAAAAGCCATGTGCTATCACATGCTGATTTGCTCCGACTGTTTGTTTCCCGAAATTAATAGTCCAAGCAGGAAATTTCTTGGAAAATACGAGTTGAGCAATTTCTTCCACAAAAACAGTCGTTGTATCAGACTTTGATTTATAAACTGCTTGCACACCTTTTTGGGGTTGTCTTCCTACAAAATAATATTCCTGCTCTGACGAACGATACGCAAATGGCACGTTCAATGCCATGGCATACGGCACTTTAGACTTGGCAGTAAAAATAAACCTATGCGTATTTTGCATCACATGTTTTTCCAAATCTATATTATAAACCAACGGATAAGTACGTTCCATAACATAAGTTGACCCAATACTATCCTGAAAAAGCACAGGATAGTCAATACCATTGCTTGTGGCAGGATTTCTAAAATATTCATTCTCAAACTGGAGCAACCCAGAGGATTCGTCTATACGATATACTCTCAACAGTTGGGAGCCCCATCGTTTCGGACTTTCATAAGTAACACACAGTCTTTGTCCTACGACCTTCAAATCTACCAACATTTTCACATCTGCAACTGAGTCAACCTTAAGACGCGTTAGCTTGCCCACACATACGGCAAAAGCGCTTACACTCCACAAAGACAACACAACAAAAAGTACCACTGCCTGCAAGCGCTTGCAGATATAATCTCTTTCTTTATTGTACTTCATAATCTATACATTTATTGTTACACATTTTTATATCTGGTCTCAACATTTCACAAATTGAAACAGGGGGACAAACATACCTTAAAAGACAAGAACGACATTTCGGCAAATCCTTTCTTGTAATCCGCCACGAATGATTTTCTCTGAACTCAGTAGACACAGCATCTATTAAAGTAAAGCCAGAAGCAAAATTTCCTAATTTATGACGAGAACCATGCGGACAAATATCCCCAACACAAGACACATCAAGAATACCAAAGAAACTGCTGTTTAGCTTTTGATTTCTAAATAAATACGACATACTCCTTGGATGATTTCTCAATTCCGACTCCGACGTCCACACTATTTTTCTGAACATCTGTTCATTTTTGTCCGTCCAAACAGGCAGGCAACAGACCTCACCATTTTGTGCCGAATCCGACTGTTGATATACAAGTTTGAATATACACATATTGACAATAGAGTCTTTTATTCCTTTTACCAATTGGGGAGCAGTAAAACAATCAACATAGACAAAGAACTGACAAATACTTGACAATGCATGAACTTCTTGTTTGCTCATCAATGCATAATCTTCTGCATAAATACGAATTCTATATTTGAAAGGATATCTTGCCAATAAATTCATAAAGTCTTGTACCTTGTTTTCCAAGAAATATCTATGGGAACAAACAAAATCTACAATCGGGACGTTAGAAGCCTTTAATTGCATCAACAAATCTTCTAACACTACCAATTCTAATCGTGCATACTCGATATCATAATGGACACATGGATATTGCACAGAAGCCATATTGCGGTAATGAGCCAAAGATTCATCTTCTATTACACGACAATCCAAGGACACATAAAGTCCACTCAGATAATAAAGTTTATTTCCCAAGCGAGCATATTTGTCATCAGCATCCCGCTCCAAATCCTTTTGAAGGCTAAGAATCGGAAGGAAGCTTATTGGCTTAGTTGCATTTTTTGTCTTGCGAACAGACAGAATCCCCTTGCGGACAACCTCATCAACAACAGAATCAAAAACCGACTCATAAGGTATCACGCCTAAGTTTTCCGGTGAATACAATCTACAAACAACGTCATACAAACGTTCGTCACAAGAGCACATAAAGTCACCATTACTGGTGTTATACATCAGCAATCTCTCACCATCCAAGAAGTCAACAAAAATCTCGGGTGAAATTACCAACCATATAAAAAAACGCTCACTCATACTACCTCGAACTTTTTCATTATATAAGAATAAGATTCAGGATAACGCAAAAGGAACGAATACACTTCATGCTCCCTTTGTTTTTCCATCTCTGCATCTACAAAATACCTACATTTACCCTTGACAGAATCCAACATACCATTATTAAACATGCAGCAAAGGCAGCCTTGGCTATCTTTACATTGCCTACACATTTTTACGACCCGTTCAAAATAGGAATTATAGCAGTCTGCAATTTTCTGAAATTCAACATCAACCTTCCCTTCTACTATTGCAGGAAAACCATACCGATAGCTAATCATCTCGCAAGGCATAATCTTACCTGTCACATTTACAAATACCTTTTTCGTAAAAGGAAGACAAGTTCCCGTTGGATAGGACTTCTTTTTAACATTATCTGAAAACAACAAATCGTTATAATCTTGATAGACAAAGGGGGAATGCATTTGAATATAACGAGCGATTTGCTCAAATTTCGGATGTTCTTCAAACTTTACTCCTTGGCCATCCAGTTCATGTTCAAATTCTTGAACTGACTTCCATTTTTCCAAATAAATTTTCCGGAACTCCGTTTCGCATTCAGGATTTATTCCATCAGGATTTATTTCAGAAACAGAAGGCACCTTACCATATTTTTGCAATATATATGCTGTTATTTCTTTTACAGAGGTATTTCGCGTAAGAACTGAGTTGAACTGAATGTTCTTCTCAAAGAAATTTGGATATTTATTCCGAAGTTCGTCAATCGACTTGATGATATCTGGGAAAGCTGGTTTTCCATTAGGATAAACACGGCAAGAAGTTCCTTGTTCGTCCCCATCAAGACTTATCAACAAATGCACATCTTTAGATACCAAATAATCCATATACTTTGGCAAGAGTATCGCATTCGTCGTCATCGTATAAACAAAATGCCTATTAGACCCTTGAAGCTGTTTCTCGATATAATCCACAATCTTCTTAATCAATGGCATGTTTAGCAAAGGCTCACCTCCATAAAAACTTATTACGAGTGTTCCTTCTCCCTTTTTGTCATACCCTAAATCCCATAACTTTTTTATATAACCAAGAAAAGCTAAGGCGTTTTCTGGAACCATCTCTCGGTGAAGCCTTTCTCCTCTATTGTTATAGAGTTTTCCATAGCCGCAATATACACATGACAAATTACAACACTCCGTAACCTCAAACGTGATTTGGGGTGTATCCGCAAGATAAGTTTTTATATCTTCTGCTGTTAGTTTTTTCATGTTAGTACTTCTCTAAAGGTTCATATTCTTGATCAGGAATATCGGAAATGGATGTTGACGGTCTTAAACGACCATCTGCACCTTTTATATACATACGTCTTCCCATCTGTTCCAAAAAACGGACAGGGCTTTTTTCTGCACGGTCTATTGTTTTCAACGCATCCTGTTCTGAGCACTTTTGCTCTGCTTCATAAGTATATACTTTTATCGGACGCTCCAAATTTTGGATGCCTTTAAGTTCCCAAATATACAGTTTTGTCAAATCCTCAACTTCCATAACCAAGCCCGGTAACCCATAAAACTTATATGGTCCATAGGGCAAAGGTATATCTACAGTATACCAAGCCACATACTCCCTTCCGGCAAAACTCGTCGTAGCCTTATTACAAGCGTAGCCCAAAATTTCTCTTGTACTATCTGGTACCAACGTCCAGTTCAACAAGGGAAGTTTTGCCGTATAACAAATTGTCCCTCCATTGAAAGGCATACGGTATTTCGTACAACTAGTTCTTTGGTTCAAATCATTAAATAGTTCATAACTATACACAACATTTTGATTGCCGGGAGAATTCTTTCCCCTTCTATCATTTTCCGTTGTCAAAGAATCAAAATAAAAAATTATTTTACTATAATCCTTTATAATATGGCTTCCTACCTGAACTATTCTATCATCTATATTATATTCTATTTGCTTGTAATTCTTTTTAAATTTAAGAGTATAGCGCAATTCACATGTCGAAACATCTATTTGCTTCTCTTTCTCCAATGAATATGAACCTGGCGAGTATTGGGCAAAAATTAAATTGCAAAATATAAAACCCAAAAGTGACAAATATATTCTATACCTCATTACTTCTCTATTTACATAAACATATGAAAATGTATGTTGTACACGTTCAAACATGTACAACACACAAATCAATTCTCACAAAATTATTCAAGGAGTAACCACGACCTCATCAAGGACAATCGTTTGTTTAGTCTTTGGCCCTTTTGAGTACAGGCCGCTGGCATGATTAGCAGAGCCATTATCCAATGTTGACACAGAACGGCATGCACAGCCACAAGCTTCACCACCTGCGAAAGAATTCATCTCCCTTTCGCTCATTGCCATTTTGGCAAGTTCATTCATTGTTTGTACCATAATATAAAAAATTAGTAATGATAAAAAAATAACTGGAGCAATTTTTGATTTGCTCAGATTGTAATTCTATATTTCCTAAGTCACCATTAGGTGACCCGAAAGCATTGAGATACATTAAAATCCATACATGTATTTATTTAAAACTTAATTATGTTGATATGACATTAATGTCAATTGTCTATTTATTTGGCATCCACAAGTATGTCTTAGAACCCCTATATATTCCCTCAAAGACATTTTTTGACAATTTCCCTACATTCATTACTTACTCGTTTATCATGTCAATATTTTTCCAAAGGTTCATATTCTTGAACTGGAATATTGGATATAGATATCGATGGTCCAAAACGACCATCTGCACCTTTTATATACATACGTCTTCCCATCTGTTCCAAAAAACGGACAGGGCTTTTTTCTGCACGGTCTATTGTTTTCAACGCATCCTGTTCTGAGCACTTTTGCTCTGCTTCATAAGTATATACTTTTATCGGACGCTCCAAATTTTGGATGCCTTTAAGTTCCCAAATATACAGTTTTGTCAAATCCTCAACTTCCATAACCAAGCCCGGTAACCCATAAAACTTATATGGTCCATAGGGCAAAGGTATATCTACAGTATACCAAGCCACATACTCCCTTCCGGCAAAACTCGTCGTAGCCTTATTACAAGCGTAGCCCAAAATTTCTCTTGTACTATCTGGTACCAACGTCCAGTTCAACAAGGGAAGTTTTGCCGTATAACAAATTGTCCCTCCATTGAAAGGCATACGGTATTTCGTACAACTAGTTCTTTGGTTCAAATCATTAAACAGTTCATAACTATACACAATATTTTGATTCTCTGGAGAATCCTTTCCCCTTCTATCATTTTCTGTTGCCAAAGAATCAAAATAAAAAATTATTTTACTATAATCCTTTATAACATGTCTGCCTACCAGAACTATTCTATCATCTATATTATATTCCGTTTGCTTGTAATTCTTTTTAAATTTAAGAGTATAGCGCAATTCGCATGTCGAAACATCAATTTGCTTCTCTTTCTCCAATGAATATGAGCCTGGCGAGTATTGGGCAAAAGTTAAATTGCAAAACATAAAGCCCCAAAGTGACAAATATATTCTATACCTCATTACTTTCTATTTACATAAACAATACCTGAATTGGCATTAGAATTTACAATATTAATTCAATCTAGTCTAAAATCCAACGGAGCCATATAGGAAACATCAATTGGCTTACCATCTCGCATACCCGGTTTCCACTTTGGCATAGATTTCACAACTCTTACAGCCTCTTCATCTAGAACTTCAAAACCCGAGGACTTTGCCACTGAAACCCCATTAATGCTTCCGTCTTTCTTTACCAAAAAGCGAACCACACATTTACCTTGGTTTTTGGCAGCCTTTGCAGACTCTGGATACTTAACATTATTGCGTAAGAACTCCATCAATGCATCTGTTCCGCCAGAGAATTCCGGCATTATCTCAACAAATTTCACCGCCTTCCTATTTTTAGTTTTGGGCGCAGATACGGCAAACTTGTCAGAAACAACACTCATTGAAGTTACATTGCTTACATTTCCTGTTTTTTTAGTCGCAACCGTCTTCTTGGCAAGACACTGGCGGTGTACACCATTGACGGATGATGTTGCCACCTCTGTAGCAAATACATTTATCACTATCATCGCCACAGGAACAACTGTCAATACTTTCAGCATCCTCCATCTGCTTGATTTCTTTTGATTCATCATAATAATTCTGCTTTTTAATGAACCTTGATTCAGATTGTTGGCAAACAGTTGCAGCCGATTGCCGACAGCCTTGAATACTAAGAATTTCTGATATTGTGTTGTATCGACACCTTTGTTAATGACAGCCTCATCTACCTCATACTCATGGATTGCTTTCAGTTTTTTACCTAAGAGCCAAACGAACGGATTGAACCACTGTACGATAGTCGCCACAGCCAACACGACCAAATCCCAATAATGTAGTAGACGAATATGTTCTTGTTCATGCATTAGGATAAAGAGGCGATTCTTTTCATAGTCATCCACGCTCATTACGATGGTACGGAAGAAACAGAAAGGACTCACCTTACCGTTTAGCAGGACTATCGTATTACCCCTACCATCTGCCAAGCGGTTACCATTTCTCAGTGCATAAAGCATTCGCCAGATTTGTATCAGCAAGCCAAAAAACACTAAAACAGCTCCACCTAAATATAAATATGTAATGATGGAAGCCCAATCCCAACCAGCATTCATATTTGTTTCATGCACAGAAACCATTATGGAAAAATCAGTAGGCAACTCAACAACTCGCCTTCCCGTCATTTTCCCAGGCAATGTTGCATCACCTGCCACTGGTAAATGCAACAAGGGTACGAATAACGAGAAGAGCAACGCCCCAATGGCTAATAGGCGATTGAAGCGATGAAAAGTCTCCTTACCAAAAACAGGTATCATACAGACATATAGCAATGCCAAGATGATGGCAGACTTGATAGCAAAAGTTAATACCATACGAACACCTCCATTAATTTCGTTACTTATTTATTATTCTTACTTATAAGTTTAATTATCTCGTATAGCTCTTCATCAGAAAGTTCCTCTTCTTTTACAAAAAACGAAATAAGAGAATGAAAACTTCCACCAAAGAAGGAATCTTTTACCTCCTTCATCGCAAATCGAGTATATTCAGCCCTTGTTACCAGTGGATAATAAACAAATGTTTTTCCACCTCCATCTTGCTTATACGAATCAACGTACTTCTTGTTCGTCAAAATTTTCATAAAAGTAGCAATTGTGGAATAAGCGGGATGAGGCTCAGAACACTTATTGACAATCTCATGATTAGTCATTCCCTTACCATTATCCCACAATATATTCATTATTTGCATTTCCGCTCGTGTCAGCGTTTTAAACTCATGATTTCTTCCCATATCAACATTTGTTTTCTTGAAATATCTAAATTTTTAAATTTTGGCACAAAGATAGAAGAAATAACAATTGCTTAGTACTTACACACATATAAAACTAAAACTTCATGTTCGTTTTTAACCTTTATTATTAGATATTAAAAAAAATAGCACCTTCTTTCCGAAGATGCTACTGTTTTCTAAACTAACCATTACTAACTCATGTATCAACCATTACCAAAACTATTAAAACCTATTCGTCTGTCTTGACGGGCAAGATGTTACCTTTCTCATCATAGAAGAGAGGGGCTACCTTGACACTGCGAAGCCAAGTGGTATCATGCGACGGTACGCAGTCGTGATGGAAGAGATACCATTGTCCCTTATATTCACAAATGCTGTGATGGGTGGTCCAACCTACTACAGGTTCGAGGATAACGCCCTTGTAAGTGAATGGCCCATAAGGATTGTCTCCAACAGCATAGCAAAGGAGATGGGTATCACCCGTGGAATAGCTGAAGTAATACTTACCCTGGTACTTGTGCATCCAACTTGCCTCGAAGAATCGATGCGGGTCATCGGCTGGAAGCACATTTCCGTCTTCATCAACGATAACAACGGGTTTCGGCATCTCGGCAAACTGTTGTACGTCGTCAGTCATCATAGCTACACGAGACGGCAACGGATTCTCCTTTCCCTCGGGAAGATGCTCGCACTTAAGTGCCTTATTATCCTTATACCACTGCAGTTGTCCACCCCAGATTCCACCGAAGTAGCAGTATATCTTACCGTCATCGTCCTTGAACACGCAAGGGTCGATGCTATACGACTTGCGGATAGGGTCGGCATTCGGCACGAATGGTCCCTCAGGCTTATCAGCCACAGCGACACCAAGGTGGAAGACACCGTTATAGTCCTTCGCCGAGAAGATGAGATAGTACTTTCCGTCCTTCTCCACCACGTCATTGTCCCACATCTGCTTTTCTGCCCAAGGCACATCCTTCACATCGAGGACAACGCCATGGTCGGTAACCTCGCCTTCCATCACGTCGTCCATAGACAGTACGTGATAGTCTTTCATCTGGAAGTGACCGCCATCATCGTCGAAGCACTCGCCACTATCCCAGTCATGAGATGGGTAAACATACAGACGTCCGTTAAACACATTGGCAGAAGGGTCTGCCATATAATCCTTCGGAAATAAATATCTTGCTTTCATTGCTGTTATTGTTTTATGAAGATAAAGAATTTAAGGAATATTGGGAATATTACTCAAAAAGTTTCTCTATGTCCTTGACCACGGGTTTCAACTGGTTGTTGCGGTCGATGAGCAGTGGATAATTGGTTCTGCCTTTGATGGGCCATCCGTTGAGCCAAGAGGTTCCGTCGTTGATACCCCAGAAGGTAACACGACTGATTACATCCTTGTGACGCTCGATAATCTTGAAAAGGTCGAGGTAACGCTGATTGAAGAGCTTCTGCGCCTTCTTGTCAAGACCATTCACATAGGGGTTGTACTTCTGCTGAAGTTCAAACTTCTGACTGATTTCTGCTCCACCGAAACCCTCTGGATTAGGGAGCATATTGACATCCAGCTCCGTCAGCATCACTTTAACACCCAGGGCCGCGAAGGTCTCAATGCTCTTCTCGTATTCCGTGTAGTCAGGATAATTATACCCATTATGGCTCTGCATACCGATGCCGTCGATGCGAAGTCCCTTCGCCTTGAGATTGCTCACCAACTTGACGTATGCCTCCCGCTTGGCAGGTTTTGCCATTGAATAATCGTTGATATAGAGTTCGACATCGGGGTCTGCCTCGTGGGCAAACTGGAAGGCGAGTTCAATATACTCCGGACCGATGATCTTGTAATAGAGCGACTGCCGGTAACTGCCGTCATCCTCTATCGCTTCATTCACCACATCCCAGCCTTTCACCTTGCCCTTATAATGGGTTACTACTGTCATGATATGGTTATACATTCTGCCTATCAAGGTCTCGCGGCTCACTAATTTGCCCTCCTTATCGGTGAACATCCACTTGGGTGGCTGGGAGTGCCATACGAGGCAATGGCCTATCAGCGTCTTGCCATTCTTCTGCGCCCAGTCTACGAGTTTGTCACCATCCTCAAAATCAAAACGGTTGACCTCAGGATGATTCTCCTCTCCTTTCATACAATTCTCCCCCACCACTTGGTTAAACTGCTTGATGACCATCGCCTCCTCTTCAGGGCGCCTGCCATTCACGAGGTTCGTGTCAATGGCAGCACCAACCAGAAAGTACTTTCCCATCACATCTTGCATGGGAGGCAAGTCGGCAGTCGATGCCTTTTGGGCGAAGGCTGAGCCGGCAAGCAGCAGACTCATGCCCAACAACATAGATTTCTTCATCATTTATTCCTTTCTTCTATTTTCTTGTTAATATCGTCTATCACTTCGTCGGTCAGCTCATACTTGGAGATGATGAACATCGCCAGGAGAAGCAAGAGAGCCGGGATGATGCAAACCAGCCAGCGAATACCCTCTTGAGCCAAAGGACTCTGCTGCTCCAGGTCGTTCATAAAGTAAGCACCGGCGGCATTGCCTACCGACATCATGGCAAAGGCTGTGATGAAGAAGAGCGCCACCACACGCAGCGGACGGTTGTGGAAGAACTCCGTCCACAGGTCGCTCACCTTCACGTTCTTGGTCTCCTTCTCGTCCATTACCACACGTTCCTTGGTCTGACTGAAGCAGAACACGAGGAGGGCAAAGCCCACGAGCGCATAGATAAGCATCGCCACAAACCAAGCGTTGCTGTCCGTAGGAAGCGAGTTGCTCTGCTGAGCGGCAGCAGCCTGATAACCAGTCCAAGCGAGCACTGCACCAGGTACCACACCTCCGAGAGCCATGCCGGCCTTATAGAAGATACCTGTCAAGGCATTCACGATGCCCGCGATGCGCTTGCCAGAGGTAAACTCTGCGTACGAGATAACCTCTGGTATCAAAGCCCACATATAGCCTGTTGCCACGATGACACCGGTAGACTTGATGAACTGGGCGATGTAAACGAGCGTGATATTATCCTTCACGGGCCCCATCTTGCTGATGACGTAAAGCATCATCATGCCAACGATGGCAACTGTAAGGAAGATATAGAACATATTCTTCTTGCCCACCTTCTTCTTGATTGCCGGGACGAGAGGCATGAAGATAAATGACGGCAGCGAACCGAGTCCCATGAAGAGTGCCATCTCGATGGGCAAGTTCCTGGCCGCGGCAAGGAAGGCTACGATGATAGGAACACCTGCCGACACGCAGAGTCCACCTACGTTCGCCATAAACATGCGGACACTGGTGAGAATCGTTATCTCGTCCGTATCACGTGTCAAGGAAGAGTTCAATGCTCCATAAGGCACATTTATCAAAGTATAGAGCATGGATAATCCCACATAGGTAACGTATGCATAAATCAACTTAATGGTGTCGGTCTGTCCCTCCATGCCGTTCCAGAAACAGAGAATGGCGAGTACCGTAAGTGGTAGACCTGCCAAGATGAGGTAAGAGCGGTACTTGCCCCAACGAGGATTGTGCTTGTCCACATAGGTTCCGACGAGCGGATCCCATAACACATCTACCAAGCGCACCACCAGGAACATGGTGGCTGCCACGCCGGGGTTAAGTCCATAGATATCGGTGTAAAAGAACAGCAAATACATACAAATGGTTTGGTAGATGAGGTTCTGCGCCAAGTCTCCCGAACCAAAGCCGATGCGTTGTAGCCAGTTCAGTTTGTAGAATCCCTTGGATTCCTGAGATACAGTTGTATGTTCCATATTGTCGGTTTTTTATTATTTCTCTTTCAGGATGCCTGCGGCATATTTCCCCATGGCCTCATATCCCTTTGGATTCAGGTGGAGCCAGTCGTCGGAGTATTCCGCCTTCAAGCGTTGCGGGTCTTGCTTATCGCGTGTCAACTCGTCAAAATCGATGATTTCATCGAATTCTTTGCTTGTCCTTATCCATTCGTTCACGGTCTGGCGAATGGCCTCATGCCAGAAGGAATACCACCCGTTTCCCTTGGTAGGCGTGATAGTAGCGCCATACACTTTGATGCCTCTTGCCTTGGCTTTGGCGATAAGCACCTTGTAACAAGCTATCAGGGTATCTGCCACATGTTCGTAGTTTTTGCTGGAACAGCCAATGTCGTTGGTTCCCTCAAAGATGATGAGCTTGTCTACACCTGCCTGTCCCAGGATATCGCGGTCGAAACGTTTCATGGCCGGTTCGCTCAGTCCGCCCTCCACTACACAGTTGCCACCAATACCTAAGTTGAGTACACCGTATGGCTTTTCTGCATTAAGCTCGTCGGAGAGAAAGTCGGTCCAGCGGTTCTGATGATTGGTGGTACTTCCACGCCCGTCTGTGATGCTGTTGCCAAGCACAGCCACAACGGAAACAGCGGCGTCGGCCTTTACCTCCAGGGCAGCGATGTTGTACCAATGGTCTACCTTCTCGCCGTCACCGAATGCCTTGTCCATGGGCTTGAGTGTCTTATGCATACCTTTTATTATATAAGAGGTGGTACGCGAACCGCGATGGGACGTGGCGTGCTCGGGAGTCTGCTTACCGTAATCTATCGTGACGGTGAGCCGTTGTCCTGCCTTGAGGGCATAACGACAAGCATCGGAGTAGACTGCCTTACCGGGCGCAATGGTTACGCTCTTCTTGCCGCCGAAGGTAAGATACCTGACACTCTTGCCGTTTACTAACCAGTTACAGCTGGCATCGGTATCGGCGATATATACCGATTTCATCGAGACAGGCCCACTACCGAACTCGTTGCTCAGTTTCAGGCGCAGCGCACTGCCGCCTATAGAGACGTGTATCACTTGGCGGCAAGAGCGGTCGCTCAGGCTTTCCTTGGGCATATCGCCTTGTCCGGTGTACTCGGCGGCGGCCGCCCAGGTTCCTTTCCATACTTGCTGGGCCCGTACAAAGAGGAATGTCTGCAACACTATAAGAAGCACGCTAAAGCGCATAAAGGCTTGTTTCATATATGGGCGATTGTTTAGGTTTTAAGTTTCTCGTTGCAAATGTACTAAAAATTATGGCTATAGTGCCTCCAAATAGGTAACGATAAGATTTTTATTTGTTTCATTGCTTGTCTCTTTCGGGGCTTTTTAGTACTTTTGCAACAAATACATACATGAAACATCAACTATCTACCTACATGAAACAGACGAAAACCTACGCATTCTTTATCCTTTCTCTCCTGTTCTCCCTATTGTTGTGGGCAGGCGATACGGGTACACTATACACATCGGGCAAGCTGTCCAGTTCGCTCATCAACTGCATGGTGCAAGACCGGCACGGCTACATATGGGTGGGAACGGAGTACGGCCTGAACAAGTTTGACGGTTACCGGTTTACCACCTTCTTTCATGACAGCAAGGACAGCACGTCGGTAAGCGACAACATCATATCCTGCTTTCACGTAGACAAGGACGGCCACCTTTGGGTAGGTTCGTCTAAAGGACTCATGCGCTACCGTTACGAAACGGGCGACTTCAGACGATACAACTTTGCAGACGGCAGACAGCCGCGCATCTACTCGCTGGCGGAAGACGGGCACGGCGACATACTAATAGGAACGGCTGGCTATGGTCTGTACCAACTGCGCAAGGGGCACACTACGATAGACAGAACGAGTCTGTCGGCCGTCAAGGATTCCGACATATTCTTTACACATATCTATATAGACAACCGTCAACAGCTGTGGCAGAGCAGCCATCTGCCCACGTTTACAAGGTTCAGCAATACGGGCAAGGACGGTGGACGAATAAGCAAGAAAAACTTCCACTCGCCGTGCGGTGCACCCGTTGCCTTCTTCCAGCGCCGCAAAGACATTCTGCTCATTGTGTGCATGTACGGCATCATCTATTACGACTACCGTACAGACCGCATAGCAGACGCAGGCTACAACTTCGGCATTTACAGCGGCTGTACCACCATCAACAATGCCACCTTCGACCACAAGGGCAACCTCTACCTCAGCACCTCAGAGCACGGTGCCCTCGTGATACGCAACGGCAGCGGAAAGGTGGAACCTGCAGGCAGCCAAAGTAGCAAGATGGACCTCGGCACGGCCTTCGTCAACGACATCATCGAGGACAAGGACCAGAATCTGTGGATAGGTTGCTACAAGAAGGGGCTCTACCAGCTCAGTCAGGGCGAGGAAGCCTTCAATACGTGGAGTTTCTCGGAACAGAACTACATCATAGGCAGTTGTGTATCGTCCATAGCACAGGGCGAGAATGGTATCACGTGGTGTACGGTACAGAACAGCGGTGTCTACGGCTTCGACCCTACGGGCAAGATAGTCGCCCATCCGCAGTCGCCCATGGGCACAAGTCTCATATACAAAGACCACCGGGGCAACTACTGGCTCGGCAACGGCAATGCGCTCTACAGCTATGACCCTGCCACGGGAAAGGCACAACAGAAGCTGAACTTCACCAGTGCGGGCATCTACTGCATGGCCGACGACAAGGAGGGCAACCTCTACATTTCGGTATACAGCAAGGGGCTGTATATATATAATGTGGAAAGTGGAGCAGTGAGAACGCTCAACATGTCGCAACGCAGCAGCAAGGGATTTCTTTGCAACGACTGGGTACGTGCCCTTACCTTCGACCACGACGGCAGACTCTGGATAGGCACGTCGAACGGCGTGGGATGCCTCAACACCAAGACGTTGTCGTTCCGCGACATGGGATGGAACCAGATACTGAAGAACAAACAGGCCAACGCCCTGTGCGAAGGTACAGACGGAGAGATATTCATCGGCACAGACGAGGGACTGTACCTGTACGACCGCAAGCGAGGCGGCAAGCCAGTGCCCTTTCCCCATGCCGACGTACTGGACGGCAGACAGATATGCGGCATTGTACGCGACCGTAAGGGCGACCTGTGGATAAGCACCACCATGGGTATCTGGCAATACAGCAAAGGCAACCGCAAATTTATCAGCCACATCAACGGCAACGGACTGAAGTCAAAGGAGTACATCCTCGGTGCTGTCATGCAGCAGTCCAATGGTCTGATAGGATTTGGTACGGAAGACGGCATCACCACCTTTATGCCTGACAAGGTAAGAGCCAACAGAATGACGCTCGACAAGGCTCACCTTACCAACTTCATAGTAGACGGAAAGGCAGTAGACTGCCTGTCCGACTCTTACTCCATACCCTACTCGCAGAACTCATTCACACTGGAGTTCTCGCTGCTCACCTTCAAGAACACGGAGAACATCAGTTACCAGTACCGCATCAACGGTGGTGCATGGAACAGCACTCCCGAGGGCAGCAATGCCATCTCATTCAACAAGTTGAAGCCAGGCAACTACACCCTCGAGGTAAGGGCGGCAGGCGACGGCGCATTCTCCGACAGCATCACCACCATCAGCATCAGGGTGGAAGACCCGTGGTACAGCACCACTTGGGCATATGCCGCCTACATACTGGTGGCGCTTGCCATCGGCACATACATCATCCTCGCCTACGAGCATCGGCGCAAGACAGAACTGGAGGAAACGAAAATGAAGTTTCTCATCAATGCCACACACGACATACGGTCGCCGCTGACCCTCATCATGGGACCGCTCAACAAGCTCAAGACACGAATTACCGACAAGGAGAGTCTGCAGGACCTGCAGACCATAGACCGCAACGCCCAACGGCTGCTGCTACTGGTAAACCAGATACTGGACGAGCGAAAGATAGACAAGAACCAGATGCAACTGCACTGCCAGGAAACGAACCTCCGAGACTTCGTACACGCCATTTGCTCGCTCTTCAAGTTTAATGCTACAGAGCGCGGCATCACCATTGCGCTGCACAGCGATGAGTCGTTGCAGCCCGACGAACCGCTGCAGGTATGGATAGACCGCATCAACTTCGACAAGGTGGTGAGTAACCTCCTCTCCAATGCCATGAAGTATACCTTCGACGGCGGCAACATAGACATCACGCTTGGCAAGACAGACACCCATGCCGTCATCAAGGTGAAGGATACAGGCATCGGATTCAAGGAAGAGAAGACCGACCGCCTCTTCGAACGTTTCTACCAGGGCAAGAGCAGCAGCGACCTGCACATAGAAGGTACGGGCATAGGACTGAACCTGAGCCGCGCCATTGTAAGGATGCACGGCGGAACCATCAAGGCATACAACCGCACAGACGACACACGCGGTGCCTGCCTCGAAGTGGTCATACCACTGGGCAAAGAGCACCTGAAGCCGAAGGACATCGTAACGGAGGAAGATACCAAAAACGACGGTTTCATCGAGAAAAAGGCAAGCGCTAACCGCAACTTCAACATCCTCATAGTGGACGACGATGCAGAGATAGCACAGTACATCCGCAACGAACTGGGCGAGTGGTACCGCTTTGGCTACGCCTGCAACGGCAAGGAGGGGTTGAAGATGCTGCTCACAGGGAAATACGACCTCGTGGTAAGCGACGTGATGATGCCCGAGATGGACGGCATAACTATGCTCAAGAACATCAAGGGCAATGCCAACATCAGCGACATCCCCGTCATCCTTCTCACCTCCAAGGGTGAAGTGGAGAACAGGTTAGAGGGACTGCGACGAGGTGCCGATGCCTTTCTTGCCAAGCCATTCAGTATGGAGGAACTGCACATACTCATAGACAATCTGGTGGACAACGTGCGGCGCCTACGCGGCAAATACACCCATGCGCAGGGACAGGCAGAAAAGATAGGAAACATCGAGGTAAAGGGCAACAACGATGCCCTCATGGACCGCATCATGAAGTGTATCAACGCCAATCTGGACAACCCCGACTTCAACGTAGAGCGACTTACCGAGGAGGTATGCATTAGCCGCGCCCAACTGCACCGCAAGATGAAGGAGATAGCCGGCGTGTCTACAGGCGAGTTTATCAGAAACCTGCGTCTGCAGCAGGCGGCACGCCTCATAGAGGAAGGCAAGGTAAACATCACGCAGGTGGCATACGCTGTGGGGTTCAATAACCAGACCCACTTCTCTACCGTCTTCAAAAAGCATTTCGGCATGACACCTACCGAATATGCTGAAACAAAAAGAAACGAGTAATACACGACTGGACACGCCAGCACCTTACTTTTTGCATATCTTTGCACCCGAAGAATAAAGAAAGTAACGGGCAGACACCCGCTGCCTCAACCTAAACCTACCTAAACGACATGAAGAAATACCTCTTACTACTCTGTGTCCTCACGGCTCATCTGTGCGCCGGAGCGCAAACCGACGGTTCGCTACTGTGGCTGAATAACAGCTACCAACCTTGCTGCAAGGTGGTGGGCGGTACAGAGAACAGTGCCACCATCGACATTGCCCGGCACGAACTCGCCGGCGGATGCCAGCAGAAGGAAGTGGCACTGACGGTAGACCCGTCACTACAGTTGGGTGACGGTTACCAGCTCACCGAATCGACCATCACGGCAAGTACCGACATCGGCATACTCTACGGTGCCTACGAACTGCTGCGCCTACAGAACACCGGTCAGCTCGGCACTCTGCCAAAAACCGAGAAGCCAGCCGTGCCTCTGCGCATACTCAACCACTGGGACAACCTGGACGGAAGCATCGAGCGCGGCTATGCTGGCAAAAGCATCTGGAAATGGGAGCAGATAAAACTGGACAAGCGCAGCGGCAAGGCTACCGTCAGCGACTCGTTGCTCCATCGCATTACTACCTATGCCCGTGCCAACGCCTCGCTCGGCATCAACGGTACCGTGCTGAACAACGTGAACGCATCGCCCCGTATGATGACTGCGGAATACATAGGCAAGGTGAAGGCCATCGCCGACATACTGCGCCCCTACGGCATACGCACTTACCTCAGCATCAACTTCGCTTCGCCCATGGCTTTGGGCTATACCAAGACGGCAGACCCTCTCGACAAGAAGGTAAGGCTATGGTGGCAGAAGAAAGCGAAGGAGATATACCACTCCATACCCGACTTCGGCGGTTTTCTCGTCAAGGCCAATTCTGAAGGGCAGCCCGGTCCGGGCGACTATCACCGCACCCATGCCGACGGTGCCAACATGCTGGCAGATGCCCTGAAGCCATACGGCGGCACCGTGATTTGGCGTAGCTTTGTATATGGTGCCAACCACAAGGGCGAAGACCGTGTGAAGCAAGCCGTGAGCGAATTCAAAGACCTTGACGGCAAGTTCCGCGATAATGTTATCTTGCAGTCGAAGAACGGTCCACTCGATTTCCAGCCACGCGAACCTTACGCCCCCATCTTCGACAACATACTCCACACTCCGCAGATAGCCGAACTGCAGATAACACAGGAGTATCTGGGGCAATCGCTACACCTTACCTATCTCGCACCAATGTGGAAGGAGTTTTTCGGATTCGTATCACCCAAGAAGTTGATAGGCATTGCCGGCGTAGCCAACATAGGCGACGACGCCAACTGGTGCGGGCATCCCTTCTCACAGGCCAACTGGTATGCTTTCGGCCGTCTGGCATGGAATCCGGCGATTTCATCGGAGCAGATAGCACGCGAATGGCTCATGCAGACCTACGGCACGAACGAAGAGGCGTTCCTGAAAGCCGTGGAGACCATGATGATGACATCGCGCGAGGCTTGCGTCAACTATATGATGCCGCTCGGGCTGCACCACATCTTCAAGTTCGACCACCACTACGGGCCTGAGCCTGACGGTTTTAAAGCAGAATATCCCCTGGAGTGGTGCCCCGTGTACTATCATAAGGCAGACAGTATGGGCATCGGTTTCGACCGTTCCTCACGAGGGACCAATGCCGTAGGCCAGTATCCCGAACCCTACCGCAGCCAATACGACAACCTCGCTACCTGTCCCGAGGAATACCTGCTGTGGTTCCACCACGTGCCCTGGACATACACGATGAAATCGGGCAGTACACTATGGGAGGAGCTCTGTATGAGGTACAACATGGGTGTATCGATGGTGGCCGTGTACCGCGACTACTGGCACACACAGGCCAAGCGCTTCATGACCGGTCACGAACAAGAATGGCAGCTTACCGACTCGCTACTCAACGTACAACTGGAGAACGCCAAAGAGTGGCGAGACGTATGCCTCAAGTATTTCCAGACTTTCTCTAAAATGGATATCAGCTATGAATAAGAATCAGTTTACAGCATGCCTTCGAACGGCATATAAACGGTGTTCGAACGCTTTTCAAACAACGACGGTCAGAATGCTATTCCTGCTCTCGGTCTTTTCTTTCGCCACTCATTCTCTGGCAGGAGTAAAGCTACAGCGGCAAGGCACAGCCACCCAACTCGTGGTAAACGGCAAGCCCATGCTGCTACTGGGGTGCGAACTGAGCAACTCGGCAGCTACCTCTGCACCAGACATCGCTCTGGCAATGAAGAAAGTGAAGCAATGTGGTGTCAACTCGGTTTTTGTGCCTGCCTACTGGGAATTTGTAGAACCTACGGAGGGAAAATACGACTTTAGCCTGGTAGACAGCGTGATATCACAGGCAAGGGATAACCATCTGAAGATAGTGTTCCTGTGGTTTGGCGCATGGAAGAACTCCATGAGTTGCTATGCCCCACAATGGGTAAAGGAAAATACAACCCGTTTTCCACGTGCCCTCACCGAGAGCGGGAAGCCTCTGGAGATATGCTCTGCCTTCGACAGCAACATTCTGCAGGCCGACAAGCGTGCTTTCTGCCAGTTGATGAAACATATCAAGGCTGTAGACGAACAAGAGAACACCGTGGTGATGGTACAGGTGGAGAACGAAATCGGCATGCTGGAATCGGCACGCGACCATTCGCCCCTTGCAGAGAAAGCCTACAGACAACAAGTGCCAACTGCCCTGCTGAAAGCATTGAAGACAAATAAGAAAGGGACATGGGCAGAGGTATTCGGCACAGACCGCTATGCCGACGAGAAGTTCCAGGCATACTATTACGCCAAGTACGTGGAACAGTTGGCATCTGCCGGAAAAACCATTTACAACCTGCCCATGTATGTCAACGCAGCCATGAACAGCCGTGGCAGGAAGCCGGGCGAATATCCTTCTGCCGGTCCTCTCGCCCACCTTATTAATATATGGAAGTGTGCCGCTCCACACATCGACATCTATGCGCCAGACATCTACGATACGGGCTACAAGGGATGGGTAGAAAAATACAAGCGGGCAGACAACCCCTTCTTCACTCCCGAGGTAAAGTGTGATGCCAACAGTGGCGCAAAGGCTTACTATACCTTTGGCGAGACGGATGCCATCAGCTACAGTCCCTTTGCCCTCGACCAGGCAGGCACCCAAGCCGTAGCAAGCGTAAGAGGGGCATACTGGACGCTCAACCAACTGTCCCCTATTCTATTGCAGCGTCAAGGCAAAGGAAACAGCTGGGGACTGCTCTTCAATCAAGAGGACAAGGAGCGCATCATCGAGGACAACGGAACCATAATGACATGCCGCCACAACTTCACGTTACCCTGGGACCCTCGCGCTACCGATGGCAGCAAATGGCCTGAAGGCGGCGGACTTATCGTAAAACTGGCGAAAAACGAGTACATCATAGCCGGCAACGGCATCGTCGTTACCTTCCAGACCAAAACCGAGAAGCAACAAGATGAGGAGAAAAAGCTGGGCGAAGACGGTTTCGTAGCTCAGGGTAACGGCAATGCTGCCAACCGCCAGTCGGCAACATTCAAAGGCAAGCGCCTCGGCATTACCTATGTAGACCAGGTGGAGGTTGACAAAGAAGGAAATCTAAAGTTTGTGCGCCGCGACAATGGCGACCAGGACCACCAAGGGCGACATGCCCGCATATCATGCGGCGAAGACAAGATTCTCCACGTCAAACTATACGAATACTAAGAAATACGTAAAAAATAACTTGCGAACTTTCTAACCTGAACGCCCTATCTTACAGAGCGACACCTCCTATAGGCTTTTAGGAGGTATGGCGCCCTCGCGTACTCACATAGTTACTACATTTCGCCCTCGCTGTACTCACACGATTACTATAACTTGTGAATGGTACAGCGGGGGCGCTGTACGTTCTATGGCTTGCCCTTGGCGGTAAAGGAGACGCTGCACCTACCTATGACCATACAGTCCGAAACAATTCGGCAACGCACCAACAAAGAAAAACAGCAGCATACAAGAGGCAAATATCATGTACAAAGGGCAAATATGCAACATTCAGAGCAATGAAACAAACTGAAACGCTGATGCAACAATAATAAATCGGCATTAAGAAACTATTACATATCTTTGCACCACAATTTACTATAAAACCAATAATTAAAAACCAAACAATCATGAAACATGTAGGTTATTCTATGAAAAGCCTTGCGTTGTTCCTTGCCCTTTTGACCGCTCCCGTAGGAGAAGTGTGTGCACAGAACAATGCCGTAAAAGGCAATGTGGTGGGCGATGACGGTCCTGTCATCGGTGCCACCATACGTGTGAAAGGTTCGCCTAACGTGGTTGCCGTCACCGACCTGGATGGTAACTTCACCGCCAAGGTACCTAAAGGAGCAACCCTCCAGATTACTTACTTGGGATATAAAGACAAAGAAGTAAAGGTGGGCAACGGTCCGCTCGACATCACCCTCGTACCCGACCAGCAGGCACTGAGCGAAGTAGTAGTGGTGGGCTATGGCCAGATGAAACGTGCCGACCTTACCGGTTCGGTTACATCGGTAGGCGAAAAGGCCATCGAGAAGTCGGTAGCCACCTCCATCGACCAGGTACTGCAGGGCCGCGCTGCCGGTGTGCAGATACAGGCCAACACGGGTACGCCGGGCGGTAGCAACACCATACGTATACGCGGTACCAACTCTCTGAACGCTACCTCGCAGCCTATCTTCGTCATAGACGGTGTCATCATCGACTCGGCAGGCGGAGACGACGGCAACTCAAACCCCCTCTCACTCATCAACCCCTCCGACATCGTGAGCATGGACGTGCTGAAGGATGCTTCTGCCACTGCCATCTATGGTTCGCGTGCCTCTAATGGTGTCATCATGATTACCACCAAGCGCGGACAGAGCGGCGAGGCCAACATCACCTACGACGGATACGTGGGATGGCAGGCTATGCCCGGCAAGCTCGACGTCATGAACCTGCGCCAATATGCACAGCACTACAAGGACATTACAGATGCCGGCATCAAACCCGCCTCCAGCACATGGATACGCGGCGACCTTATGGGCGACGGTACCGACTGGCAGGACGAGCTGTACCGCAAAGCTCTCATGACAAGCCACAACCTCAGCATCAGCGGAGGAACCAAGGACATTACCTACGCCCTGAGTGCAGGCTATCTGGACCAGGACGGTATTGCCATAGGTTCGGGCTTCAGACGCCAGACTCTGCGCGGCAACATCGACGCACAGATAAAGAAGTGGCTCAAGGGAGGCATCAACTTCTCACTCGCAGACAGCAAGCAGCAAACATCCTCTACCTATAATATTATTATGACGGCGCTGACGTCTCAACCATCCGTGGCTGTAAGAAACCCGGAAGGCGGATACGACGGACCGGACGACCAGTGGATGCCTGACAACCCCGTGGCGCTGGCCGAGATAACCGACAACTACAACAAGAAGACCAACTTCCGTATAAACACCTATCTGGAGGCCACCATCATCAAGGGGTTGACCTTCAAGACAGAGCTGTCGGCCGACTACAACTTCAACCACTACTATTATTACCAGCCCGACTACGAGTTTGGTGTAAAGACCAACGATGTACGTACAGGCAAGTGGACCAAGACCAACTCCAAGTACTGGTCATGGCGTAACATCCTTACCTATGCCAACACCTTCGGCAAGCATAACGTCAACGTGATGGTGGGTCAGGAAATGAGCCACAACCACTACGAAACACAAGTGGGGTCTACCACAGGTTACCTCTCCAATGCCGCCACCGACATCTCGGCAGGTAACTACGCCGACAGCCGTGCCACGGGCTATCAGAACAACAATGCGCTCTTCTCTTACTTCGGACGCGCCTTCTACAGCTTCGACGACCGTTACCTCGTTACAGCCACGCTGCGACGCGACGGCAGTTCGAAGTTTGCCGAGGGACACCGCTGGGGATGGTTCCCCTCTGCTGCCCTCGCATGGCGTGCCAGCAACGAGAGCTTCCTCAAGGACAACAAGGTTATCAGCAATCTGAAGCTGCGCCTGGGATGGGGTGCCACAGGTAACCAGAATGTGGAAGACTGGGCTTACACTGCTCTTCTCGCTACCTATACCACTCCGTGGGGCGTGGGTGTGCTCAATGCCAACAATGCCAACCCCGAACTGAAGTGGGAGACCACCTACTCTACCAACATCGGTGTTGACCTCAGCCTCTTCAACGGACGCATCGAGTTCATCGCCGACTGGTACTACAAGAAGACCAAGGACCTGCTGCTAAAGCTCGACCTCCCCGCATTCCTTGGCTCAGGTGCGGGCTCAGGCTACGGTGTGGCAAGCAACCCATGGGGTAACATCGGCAGTCTGCGCAACACGGGTGTGGAGTTTACGCTCAACACCGACAACATAGAGTACAAGGGATTCTCCTGGCGCACCAATGCCGTGCTCTCGCTTAACCGCAACAAGGTGACAGCCCTCGACACAGCGACAGGTACGCTGCCCAAGACGCTGCAGATAGGTTCAGAGACCGCTACCGTGACCAACACCGTGGTGGGACAGCCCATCGGACAGTTCTGGGGATACAAGGTAATAGGCCGCTTCGACAAGCCCGAAGACTTCTACTACAAGGACGCTGACGGCAACGTGAAGCAGGTGGCCATCCCTGAAGGAAGCAAGATAGCCGAGAACGGAACATGGATAGGCGACTATATCTTTGAGGATATCAATGGCGACGGCGTTATCAACAACGACGACCAGACCTTTATCGGAAACCCCGAGCCTAAGTTTACATGGGGCTTCGGCAACACATTCTCGTACAAGGGCATAGACCTCACCATCCAGTTCAGCGGCTCTTACGGCAACAAGATTCTCAACTACGGACGCCGCAGCCTTGAGGTAACGGGTGCTACATCCAACCTCCTGACATCGGTACTCGACTATGCACGTGTGGAGAAGATAGACCCCAACGGACCAGACGATGTACGCAACTACCATGTCGTAAATACTGATAGTCGCATGCCTCGCCTCTACACATCGAGCGGCAGCAACCGCAACGACCGTGTGAGCGACGCCTACGTGGAGGACGGTTCTTACGTACGCCTGCAGAACATCTCCCTCTCCTACACCCTGCCGCGTACATGGCTGAAGCATACCTTCCTCAGCAACGTAAAGGTATACTGCAACCTGCAGAACGTGTACACCTGGACCAAGTACAAGGGATACGATCCTGAGGTGGGAAGCCTCTGGGGCAACGCGCTGATGAACGGTATCGACTATGGCCGCTATCCTTCACCACGCATCTATACCTTCGGACTGAACGTAACATTCTAAACGACAAGAAAGGAGACTCAAAACATGAAAAAGATACTTTTATATACAACAGCTTTGGCTGGAGTCCTCTCGCTCGGCAGTTGTGCGGAAGACTTCCTCAAGCAGAACAACACCTACCAGTTGAGCCCGGAAAACTACTTCGACTCCGACGCAGCGGTAGAGTCGGCAACATACCCCCTGTACAACTATGTATGGTACGACTTCAACGACAAGTTCTACTACGGCATGGGCGACGGACGCGCCAACAACATTACGGCGCAGTACTCCAACTATATCTATCCGTACACCAACTTTACTGAGAACTCGCTTTCGCAGGGACTTAGCGAGGCTTGGGGCTCACTCTACTCGGTAGTATCGCAGGCCAACAACACCATCAACAACATACAGAACAAGTGTACCTCGGGCGTTAGCCCAACGGCAAAGACACAAGCCATTGCCGAGGCACGCTTCATGCGCGGACTTGCCTACTGGTACATTGGTACGCTGTGGGGATGCGGCATCATCTACACCAACACCGAAAACATGGTAAACAACTATGTAGTGCCGGCACAGCCACGTATCGATGTCATAGAGTTTGCCACACGCGACATGGAATATGCCGCTGCCAACCTGCCTGAGAACAGTTCTTCAGGACGTGTAAACAAGTATACCGCCTATGGTATGCTGAGCCGTCTCTACCTCTCTATGGCAGGCCTTACCACCGACGGCATCTTCAACGGCAACAATATTGCCACCGACTTCAACCGCGGTTCACGCAATGAGTACTACCTCTCTCTGGCCAAGGAGGCTGCACGTATAGTAATAGCCAGCAATGCATACGAGCTTTTGGCAGACTACAACAAGCTTTGGGCATACGACACCATGAACAACAATAAAGAAGCCATGTTCCAGTTGCAGTTTATCACCGGCGACGGTGCCGGGGGTGCCGCACAGAGCATGACGCGTTTCCTCGCCTGGAGCACCATGGTGGCAGACACCAACGCATGGGGTGGTTCCACATACTGTTCTTACGACCTGTGGAACGAGTTCTCCAACTATACCGACGAGAACCTGGACGAGACGGAAGTGGTAGACACTATACGCCGCCACAACTCCATCGCCTTCTACGGCGAGGCTTACCCGGAGCTGAGTGCTGACAAGAGCGACCCGTACATATACGGCGTTACACAAGATGCAGGAAGCCAAGGTGCCAACATCAAGAAGTATGTCATCGGTACGAAGAAGGTAAACGGATTCAGCGTACCCAACAACTCGGGTGTAAACACCTACATGATGCGTCTGGCCGAGGTTTACCTCAACTACTGCGAGGCAACACTGGGCAACGACGAGTTCACCAAGGACTCTGATGCCCTCAAATACTTCAACGCCATACGAAGAAGAGCGCACATGAAGGAAAAGGGCAAGATAACTTACGAGGACCTGCGCCACGAAAACCGCGTGGAGTTTGCCTTCGAAGGTCTGTACTGGTACTATCTCGTGCGCCAGGGCTACTACAAGCAGCAGGAGATTGTAAACTATTGCAACAGCCAGAACCGCAACGCCAGCTACTATGAGAGCAGTACGCATACCTACAAACTAAGCGATACGTACAAGGCTCCAGGTACGGGTGTAGCTACAGCTACTGCCAAGAGCCTCACACTGCCTATGGCGGATACCGACCAGACTAAGAACCCGAACTTGAAGACGGATTCTAACGGTAACATCACTACCACCCGCTATCAGTTCGGCGACCGCGAGGTTTCGCACGGCACACTCTTCCCCGGTCTCTTCAACTAAAGGGAGGCAACAAGTACATTTATCATTACACTAAACTAAATGACAATCATCATGAAAAGTTATATATATAATAAGGTGGAGAAAGCCGTCAAGGGTCTCGTGCCTCTGATGATGCTCGCCGTATTGCCTTCGCTCACCTCGTGCAGCGACAACGACGACAACCAGTCGGCCACCATGACCATCAACAAGGTTTTCCTTGAGGACACCAAGGCAGCTGACGGCAACTACGACCGCGAGGTGCAGTTCGCACGCCTGGGACAGACACTGCGTATAGAGGGTTCGGGCTTCAGCGGACTGAAGAAGATCTATGTCAACGGACTGGAGACTTACTTCAACAACGCACTGATGACCGACAACAACGTATGGGTAACGCTCAACAGCAAGACGCCTGTGGCAAAGGCTGCAGAGAGCGTACGCAACACCATCCGTTTCGTAAAGGACGGCACCGAGACCGTGTATAAGTTTACTATCCGGGCATCTGCCCCCAACATCACAGATATAGACAACACACTGCCTATGGCAGGTGAGATAGTAAACATTGCGGGTGCCAACCTCGAAGGCACCACCAAGGTTACCCTGCCCGACGGCACGGAAGTTACCGACGGCATTGTAAGTTCGGAGGACGGCAAACTCGTGAGCTTCGTCATGCCGGAAGGTGTTGCAGCCGTAAGCGGCAGCATCACTACCGAAGGAGCTAACGGTACTGCCATTTCGCCCAAATACTTCAACAACAACGACTGCTACATCATCAACTTCGACGGTAAGGGCACGTTGGGCGGATGGAGTGCCACCTTCAAAGAGGAAGACCTCGTGGACGACCCACTGAACAGCGGACGCGGCAAGGTAGTGCAGATTATCCCGCCATCATACTTCGAGGAGAACCCCGAAGGCGTGAAGGCAGGCGTATCAAGCATCAAGGGTTTCTGGACTGCCGGCAACGACGATGCCGACGATGACTGGACCCGCATGACGCAGTATATCCCTGCCACGACATCGCTCGACTCTGTGGCCATGCAGTTTGACGTATACTGCCCAGAGAAATGGTACAAATCTGGACAGATAGAAATCACGCTGCAGAACAACCTCAGTAACTATGGTTACGGTTCGGGCTGTACCAAGTACAACAAGGACTATACGAACCAAGCCTACGCATGGGTGCCATGGCTGAACCGCGAAACGGGAGTGACAAGTGAATATACCACCGGAGAGAGATGGCAGACCATCACTATCCCACTCTCCCAGTTTGGCAACTACACCAATGACGAACTGACATGGAACTTCCAGAGTGTCATCGACGACAAGAACAGCGGCAGTTACAGGAACTTCGGTATTCTCTTCTGTAACCCCGACCTGAAGTGGAACGACACGGAGATAGCCACTTCTACCTTCAACAAGAAGATTTATCTGGACAACTTCCGCATCGTGCCCATTACGGCCATCACCGTCTCCGACTATTAAGTCAGCACATGCATGAACGGAACATCTATAGTATTAATCTATAAACGACAAGAATGATGAAAATCACAAAGATATTTTTACCAGTAGTAGCATCAGCGATGCTACTCACTGGTTGCGACGACCAGATTATGCAATGGGGAAAGCCTGCCGGACATGGTGACGTTACCGCTGCCGACATTCCGCTCGCCGTGAGGGAGGTCATTGCCAACTACGGCAACATCAAGGACTATGCCCAGCAGTATACGCCTAACATGACCATCGGTATCGGTATGGGGGTGAGCCTGTATGTCAACAACGAGAACGGCGAGGGTGACCTGGCCAATGCCAACTATGCCATGTTCACACCGGGTAACGCCATGAAGGGCGACGCCTTGATGGGTAACAGCGGTGCACTGAACTTCTCTACCGTAGACAAACTCATCGATGCCATGCCCGAAGGCATGAAACTCTATGGTCACAACTTCTTCTGGCACACACAGCAGAACCAGACATACCTGAAGTCAGTCATCGCACCTACCCTCGTGGTGGAGACTGACGGCGATATAGCCAATGTGCTATCAGGCGACGCTTCCGACTTTAACGGCGGAACTACTGGCGGCTGGAGTGCATGGGGAAACAACAAGGAAAGTGGAGAGATCGTAGATGGTGCAGGCCAGGACGGTTCTGCCGCCCTCGTGTTAACGAACAAGGGAGACGGAAACGCTTGGGATGCACAGTGTGGTTATACCTTTGACAATTATCTTGAGACGAACAAGACCTATGTCCTCAAATTCAAGGCAAAGTCAACCTCGTCTGCCGGACATATCCAGTTCCAATACCAAAACAGCAAGACATACGGTTCACAGGGTGGCTACAACGACTTCAGCGTGGGAACATCCTGGCAGACTTTCAAATATGAATTCCAAATTACCAAATATGATGACGTAAACCGCATCATCCTCAACTTCGGCAAGGTTGGCGGTACCTACACCATCGACGACATCGAGTTTGGACTTAAGCAGGAGGACCCCATGGAGAATATCCTCACTGGCGACGACTCAGACTTCGAGGGCGGAACAAGTGGTAGCTGGAGTGCATGGGGCGACAACAAGGAAAGCGTAGAAGTAGAGGAAGGCGTAGGTTACAACAACTCCAAGGCACTCGCATTGAAGAACAAGGGCGACGGCAATGCTTGGGAAGCACAGTGCGCCATCACATTCGACGATTACTTGCAGAACGGCAAGAAATACATTCTCCAGTTCTATGCCAAGTCATCTACCACAGCCGGTGCTTTGCAGGGGCAATACCAGAACAGCAAGACATATGGTTCACAGGGTGGCTATACTGATTTTGCAATAGGTACCGACTGGGTGAAGTGTGAAGCAACCATCACTCCGGCATACGACGACGTAGACCGCATCATCCTCAATTTCGGCAAGGTTGGCGGCACCTATTATATTGACAACGTGAAGTTTGGACTCGCCAAAGACCAGAGTACTGAAGCCAAAGGCATCCAGTATGTAAAAGCTTCCAAGACAAGAAAGGCTAAAGCTGCCAGCCGCAAGTATTATGTTATCAAGAGTGCTGAAGAGAAGCAGGTTGCCCTCGAAGGCGTGATGGATGCTTGGGTGAAGGGGGTAGCCGAACACTTGGCAGAGAAGAATGTAGTTCCTTACGGCTACGACGTAGTGAACGAGCCTATCGCTGATGGCAATTGCAAATTCCGCGGCCTGGACGAGGGTGTATTCGGTGGTAGTGTGACCGACGATGACGGCAACACGACTTACGATGCAACTCCAGAGGAGACTACCGAGGACGGACTCTCACTCAACTGGGGCAACAATCACTTCTACTGGGGCTACTATGTACCCGATTACCACGTGAAGGCATTCCAGTTGGCAAGACAGTATATGCCAGCCGAGACCAAGCTCTTCGTCAACGACTACAACTTGGAGACCTCTCCTGAGAAGCTCGCTGCCTTGATACAGTTTGTGAATGACATTGACACCAAGAACGGAAGTCCTATCGTGGATGGTATCGGTACTCAGATGCACATCACCCTCTCTTGCAGCGACGACGCAACCAAGAATGCCGAGAACATCGAAACGCTGAAGACTAAGGTAGACGCTATGTTCCAGACCATGGCCGCCACCGGCAAATTGGTGCGCGTTACAGAGCTTGACCTTTCTCTGGGCACAGGAACTCCTTCCGCCAACCAGTACAAGGCACAGAGCGATGCCTATCGCATGATTATCGAGTCGTACAAGGCAAACGTTCCGGAAGCACAGCAGAGCGGTATCACAATCTGGAGTCTGTCCGACAACGACGCCGAGCATGAGTACTGGCTCAAAGGTCAGGTACCCAACCTCTTCGACAAGGAGTATAAGCGCAAATGGGCCTATAAGGGCGTCTGCGACGGTATCGCCGGTAAAGACCTCGGACTGGAATTCGGTGGCGATGACTACAAGGCTTACTACGAGAAGAACAATGTCTCTGCCGACATCAAACAGTAAATACATGTATGGGAAAGAGCCTAAGATTCAGACTCCATAACATTTGAATATCTATAAAAAGGCGGTGCGTCATCTTGACGCATCGCCTTTTTATAGTTCATCATGCTGTCATGCAAGTCAAAAGAATGAAGAGTTTTTTGTAATTAGGCAAAAAGGCGGACAAAAGTTTGGTGTATTCAGATAATTAAGTAACGTGTAAAAAA
>CAVCGV010000013.1:0-36288 GCA_963601815.1 bacterium | reverse complement strand
GTGCCGTTGTCGTGTTGCCACTGTCCAAGGTCGCACCCCTCGTGGGTGCGTGGATTGAAACACTGGCAAGGTGACTGTGGACGGAGTGTCGGCAGTCGCACCCCTCGTGGGTGCGTGGATTGAAACTCAGAAGTTTTTTGCCAAGTGGCACGGTTGCCGCGTCGCACCCCTCGTGGGTGCGTGGATTGAAACTGCCGTGAGGTAGCCCGCCTGAACAAGCGGGAAAAGTCGCACCCCTCGTGGGTGCGTGGATTGAAACAAGAGAATTAGAAATAGTATCTATTATTAGTTGATTATCAATACCATACACTCTAAACGGTAGAAAAGTGGCAATATGGATTCTGTTTAGATACAAAATGGTGAAGATTTAACGTATTTAACTTTTTTACATCAAAATATAAGAATTTGGAATTGGATAGGGGCAACCCAACCCATAATATGTGACAAGTAAAAGTTATTGGATGGAATTTGTAAAGAGATGCGGTTGATACGACTCCCTGAAAGTAAAGAATGTGATACCAAATTATGTCCTTTAACTTGAAACAGGCACTATAGTGTAGCTTACTAAGCTGCACAACACAGTTTTTATGCTTACCAAATGCAGATTTTCTATCATTAATGTCCTCTTTTTGAGATAAAAGCAGTATCTTTGCGGTGCAAAATGTGATACTAATATCAAAAATAATACCCTAACATGGTATTTGAGCGCAAGAAATACTTGAATGAGCTTATCGCAGGACGTGGCAACGGACTTGTGAAGATTATAACAGGTGTCAGACGATGTGGAAAGTCTTTTCTTCTGTTTGACATCTGGCATAAATGGCTGTTGGAACATGGGGTGACAGATAATCATATCGTCGAGATACAGCTTGACGATTTCCGAAACAGACGGTTAAGGAAACCTGATGTCTTGCTCGACTACATAGACTCTAAGGTAGTTGATGATGGCAACCCTTATTATATTGTCTTGGATGAGGTGCAACTGGTAGAAGAGTTTGTTGAGGTTATTCTCAGCTTGACACACATGAGGAATGTGGATGTATATGTGTCAGGCTCAAACTCACGTTTTCTGTCAAGTGATGTAGTGACGGAGTTTCGTGGCAGAGGTGACGAAATACGCATTTGGCCTCTCACCTTTGATGAGTATTTCAAGGGTGTAGGTGGCGATATACGCAAGGCTTGGTTGAATTATTACACCTTTGGCGGACTTCCACAGGTGGCTTTGCTTGAAACGGAAGAAAAGAAAACAGACTATTTGCGTGGCCTGTATGAAACTACCTATCTACGTGATGTGATAGAGCGAAACCATCTACGCAATCCCGATGGAATGAAGGAACTGGTGCGTGTGCTTGCCTCAGGTATTGGCTCATCTACCAATCCAACAAGAATTGCCAACACATTTCAATCAGCACAAGGTATTGCCATAAAAAGGGACACAATAAAGCAATACATTGATTATCTGAAAGACTCTTTCTTGATAGAGGAAGCCTTGCGCTATGATGTGAAAGGCAGGAAGTATATTGGTACGGAAACCAAGTATTATTTTGCGGATATTGGCATTCGTGCCGCTATCCTTAACTATCGCCAACAAGAAGAAACGCACATTATGGAGAACATTATCTATAATGAACTACGTAGTCGTGGATATAATGTGGATGTCGGTTTGGTGGAACTTGGTGGTAAGGATGAAAACGGCAAGTTTGTCAGAAGACAGTTGGAGGTTGATTTTGTCGTGAACCGCCCTCCATACAGAGTCTATATCCAATCGGCTTTCCATATGCCTACACCTGAAAAAGAACAGCAGGAGCGTCGCCCATTATTGTCAATCAATGACCACTTCCGTAAAATCGTTATTGTCGGTGATGACATCCATCGAAAAGAAGATGAACTCGGCGTGTTGACAGTTGGACTCTTAGATTTCCTGACAGACAAGGAATTGTTAGAGCAAGGATAAATACATATATAATTTCACAGCAATCTTGTCTGGTCTTTATTTTTTGCTAAAGACCAGACAAGACATATCCCCCATATCAGGAGAATTGTATATACCTTAATTCCGAAGTTAATTCTTTAATATTTTCCACAAGTACCTGAGCAACAAAATGTTGCTCAGGATTTGGTTATATCAGAAAATTCACCTATCTTTGTAGCTGCAAACAATCAAGATAGATTTCCGATATGGGTGCAAAGATAATAAAAATAGACGAGAAAGTATCATCACGTTGTGGATTATTTTACATTATAGACGAATTTAACAGCCTTCTGGCGCCTTCAATTGACAAGGTCCTCGGAAAATATTGGCTTCCTAAAAATGTTAACCGAATTAACAATCTTATGCAATGTACGGTATACTATAGGATTAGGGCTGCTGAATAGTTACTAGCGATTTTTATGAAGTAGTACTTCAATGTCACGTGAAGTACTACTTCATTGGCCAGAGAAGATATACTTCATCGGCAAAGTAAGTAATACTGCGTTTATGGTACATACAATAGTTGTAATTCGGTTATCCGTCTTCTTTTGATGGATGGAATGAATTTGCCTTTCCAGCGACAGAAATCAGCATATTCATTGGCTATGTTCCTTTCACCTCTCTCTATCTTCTTCGAAAGTCGGCTCTTCGGAAAAGCCTCTTCAACTGTTGGGAGAAGCTCGCCAAGGAAGACGCAAAAGCAATGGAACTTTGATACAAGACAGCGAATATGTCCGTAATGGCACATGTAGCATCTTCTTGTTTACTGAGCCACTTGCCGGATATCGTCATGCTGTCGCATTGGAGCATAGGACGAAGGTCGACTGGGCAAGGCAAATGAAATGGCTTGCGGATGAAGTCTATCCACATGTGGAAAACTTTTTAGGAAAAAGAACGGACAGTCAGCCTTCAATGTAATCAGATTCATTGCCTATCCACAGGTGATGGCAGATACCCCCTACCCAATAGGCAAGAGACTCTGCTTTTTGGATGGGGCTGCTGAATAGTTACAAAGTAATGTCAACAATGTAAAAAAGGATTAAAAAGCAAAGGTTTGCACCTATAAAAGTATACTTTTAGGGTAAAATATTTGGTGGATATGTCGCTTTTGCGTATATTTGCAGCGTCAGAGTGATTCTGACTTTGCCTTAGCAGCCTAACGGCCTAAGGCTCGCACTATGAATAATTTTGAGTTAATTACTGTTTTTTGAAGGTGGCAGGTCTTCGGGAGAAGACTTACCACCTGTTTTATTTTATACCATCTATGCCGCCATACATCAACAAGTAGCGTTGACTATAAACTCCCGGCATTTCTCCATCAGCCACTTGGGGGTACTGGTAGCTCCACAGATGCCCACCGTCTTAACGCCGTCAAACCATGCCATGTCTATCTCTTCAGCCCGCTCTATCTGGTAGCTGTTGGGGTTCACACTCCTGCATTCATTGAACAACACCTTACCGTTAGAACTTTTCCTGCCGCTTACAAAAAGCACCACATCGTGCTTAGAGGCGAAGTTGGCTATATTGGGCATACGGTTGGCCACCTGCCTGCAGATGGTGTCGAAACTGCGGAACACGGCACTTTCCACGATATGCGACTGACAGTACTCTATGATGCGGTGAAACTCATCCAGGCTCTTGGTAGTCTGCGAGTAGAGGTAGATATCCTTGGAGAAATCGAGCTTGCCGCACTCCTCCAGCATCTTCACGTCTTCAAACTTCTCTACCACAATGGCATGGCTCTGCGTCTGGCCCACCAGTCCGAGCACCTCGGCATGCCCATTCTTGCCGAAGATGACAATTTGCGCCTCGGGATTGCTTGTATATTGCCTTTTGATGCGCTTCTGCAGCTGGAGCACGACGGGACAGGTAGCATCGATTATCTCGATGTTGTTCTTTTCGGCAAGCGCATATGTCTCTGGCGGTTCGCCATGGGCACGCAGCAGCACCTTCACACCATGGAGCTGCTTCATCTCCTCGTGGTCTATCGTGATGAGGCCGGCATTGTGCAAGCGTTCCACCTCCATACCGTTGTGTACGATGTCGCCCAGGCAATAGAGCTTTACGCCCTTAGCCAACTCTTCTTCGGCTTTCTTGATGGCAGTGGTCACACCGAAACAAAAGCCACTGCCGTTGTCTATTTCTATCTGCACAGATATCTTTTTTTATATTTTACAAAGTGTCCAAAGACGAATAACCGTACATTATTTATTGCACATTCACTTTTACCGTTACCTTGGCATGGTCGGGGTCATTGGTTATCATCAGGATACGGGGCCGCTTGGTACGTGCCTTCTTCAGGTCTGCCGCCACGGCAGTAACCTTCAGCTTTTCCGTCTCGCCAGGTTTTATTTTGCTTTCGCCGAGCGACACTTGGAGTCCCATGGTAAACATCTGCATACTGCGTATCTCGAGATCCGACTTACCGGTATTGGTAATGAGAATCTCGCCCTTCAGTTTCTTCTTGCGCCCGAAGCTGCCGAGATCGAGGGTTTCGGTAGAGAGACTTATCTGCGGTGCCTGCTGTTTCTGCTCTTCCGTCATGTTTTCGAAACTGGGCAGCAGAACTGCCGACACGACCACCTCCTTGTCTGTCGATATCTTGTCGCCGAGGTTAGCACCGAGATAGATAGAGGTCTGGTTCAGTCCGAAGTCGTGCAGACGTTTGGAGTCGAGCGTCAGGCTCACTACCGCCGAATGGTGCGGAGCCACCTTGGAGGGCGACACCTGTGCCGTAAGATAAGCGGGCAGGTGCATCACCACGGGTTCCAGTACCTGTTCGGTGGGGTTGAAGATATGGATGCGCTGCACAGGGCGGTCGCCCTTGTTGACATCGTCAAACTCTACCTCCTGCGCATCTGCCTTGAGCACCCCAAGAGTGTAGTCGTACAAACCGTCGAAACTGGTGATGTGCTCCACCACCTTGCCCCTCATCGTAAGGGCGAACGGCTTGGAAGTTCCCTGTACGCAGACGCCTATCTGCTTGTAGAACGTACCCATCTGCTTGGCATCATAGGTAGCCTTCACCACAAAGTTCTCGCCCGGGGCAATACGCTGTTTGGGATAGTCTACCGTAGTACATCCGCAACTGCTCAATACCCGCTCTATGACGAGGGGCGCAGTACCTTCGTTCTTCATCAGGAACTCAGCCGTCACTGGCTGCCTAAACTTAACCTGTCCGCAGTCTACCGTCTCATGCTGTGTAGTTATCTGCTGTGCCGATGCCGACAACGCCATCAATGACGCAAGCATCCATATGTTCATTCGTTTCATGTTATGTTACTTTATTTTATTTGTCGATTGATATATTATACGCTTCTGCCCTGCCACCAAACTCCGGACTATAGGCACATTGTGCCGAGCAGGTACCCGACTGATAGTTGCCCTGGCGGTCTACGTAATACTCAGTCTCTACGACATGCCTACCTTTACGCAAACGATCAAAGAAGTATCTGGTAGTTTCGTCTCCGGGAGCAACATAGCACCCCATGCTCCACTGGTACCCACTGAGCTGGCTTACAGGTTCCAGACAGGCAGCGCGTTTGTCTTCCACCTGCACAAAGTCGTAATCACGGTCGGCAGTAATGACAAGGGTCACCTTCACCCTGTCGCCCATACCGGCACCACCGGCATTCTCTACACTGCGCACTACCTTGATGCCCGACTCAGCAGCCGCCACTTCAGAAGAAGGCATGGTAAACTGTGCATAGGCAGCACCCCATGCTGTCTTGTCTCCCTTTTTGTCTATGACAAGCCGCTTTGCCGTCCCGTCTTTCGCTATCTTTACATAGCCAAGGCCAGCTGTCGCCTTGGGCAATTCCATCTTCTTGCCGTCAAGAAGGAGCGATGCGTTCTCTTCGTCCTTCTCCAATACCTGTACATTATCTTTCATAAAGGCATAGACTGCATCTACCGTATTGACGGGAGTATCCCAAGCCTGTGTGCGTTTCGACTGTAACAGCCACAGCTTCATCTCCTGTATCTCACGGCGGCATACCGTATCGTCGGGAGCAAATAGCAGCATGGCTTCGATAGCTGCCACCTGTGTCGGGATTTTGTAGTCACACCAGCTGTAGTACGCTTTCCTGGTATCGAAATAGCGTCCGGTCTCAGGTCTGTAGACAGTGTATTCGCTTATACTTTTAAGATAGTCTGATGCCTTTTCCACATAATTGTTTCTGCCAAGGATGACGGCAGCCAAAGCCTTGCCATAGATGGTAAATTCATTGGTACGCCCAGCCATCTTCTGTACCAGGTAGTCTGCATTGTTCTTCACGGAGGTGGCCTTTGCCGTACCGTCCATGGAAAGGATATACAGATAGTCTATGGCGGTTTCGCTGGGGCGAATATCCGACTTGCCCTTGTTCTCTTCTTTCTTCATTTCTGCTACCTCTTCGGCTGCTTCCCGGTGCAGGAACTCCATTGCCGAACGAAGCATGGCAGAAGTGTCTTCCTGTTTGCCCACCATGGCGTTGAGCCTAACCATCATCTTGGCAACTGCCGTGGTCATGTACCGACTACCCTGCATGCCTTTCCACCAGGAGAAGGATCCGTCACTATTCTGCAAGGCTTTCAATTTGCCGATTTCTGAAGAGAGGCGGCTGGCATTGAGCGACTCGTCGAAGTAATTGACAAGGCTTGCCTTTTGTTCGCTTTCCTTATCGGCATCCATTACCCACGGTGTCTCGTTGAGGATGACATTCTTCAGTTCCTGGTTCTTCTCCAGACTGCTTGCCAGAGATGACGAAACAGTCTGGCTTTGTTCCCTCTTCCAAAGTTCTACCACCTGTTTTATGACAGGACTCTGCTTCATGATATGGCGGGCTATGCTGTTGCTATAGATAGCTGCCATCAGGGATATGGCGTTCTCGCCGTTAACAGGAGTGCTGATAGCAGGAAGAGCCTGAATCATCAACCAACTGGGATTGTTTGTGTATTCGAGCGTCAACTTGGCATTGGCGACATTCCCATCCGCCTTACCGTCCTTTCCCTTGAAGAGAGAGGTCAGGTCGAAACTTTTCTCTCCCCTGCCTGTCAAGATGAGGGGAAGAGTATTGGTCACCAGTTCACGGTTGCTCAGCACAGGCAGATAGCTTTGTTCACCGTCACTGTCAGCGCCCGCTGTTGCCATGGTCTTGCAGACATATACGCCTTCCTTCACTCCTTCGACGTGGAAAGAGAGAACCGCAGTAGTGTTGGGCTCTATGGTGTAACGCTGTTCTTCCTGCCATACAATCTTGCCGCTTTCCGCATCAATCAGTTGCATACAGGCATTTCCGTCCTGTTTCTTTCCGGAAGTATTGAACACCCTTGTGAGTACGGTTGCCTTATCGCCTTCGCGCAAGAAACGTGGCAGGTTGGGTTGCACCATCACCGTCTTGCACGCTACAGCCTCAGCATCTATGAACGCATTGCGCATCTGGCCGTCGTGAGCCAGTCCCATAAACTTCCAGGTGGTAACGCTCTCAGGCAGCGTAAACTTAACACCGACATTTCCCTTGGCATCGGTTTCCAATGCGGGATAGTAGAATGCCGTTTCGTTCAGGTTGGTGCGTACTGCTGCAGTCGAGAAGTCAGTACTTTCCCCAGCCTGTTTCTTTTGGTTGCCTTCGGGATTTGTTCTGCCATATGCCACGACGGTCTCCGTCTTGTTGTCGGAAGCCACAGCGTTCCCAGCCTCTTGGTTGTCAACCGCCTCGTAGCCGACACTGACATTTGAGCTCAAAGAGCGCATCGATGTTCTGGCCATAAGCGAAGTACCGTATCCCCCTATCATGCCCTTCGAATGTGCTTTGAACTTCATTATATTGTTATTTTTACGGAACGTCGCCATCCATGCGGGGAACATGCTGCCGTATACGTCAGAGCCACATCCATAAACATTGAAGAAGCCGTCTACAAACGCATCGAACGAACAGTCCTTCACGTCGTCATACTTGACAGGATAAGCCCCAGAAGCAGTAAAGCGGCGACCGCTGAGGTTGCCACACCAAGGACTGTTAGGCAACTGCTGATAGAGTCCCAGACTCAACTGCCATACATTCTGCATTATCTGGTCGAGCGATTTGTCGTAGAGTACGCTGAGCAACTGCGCCTTGGCTGGTTTCCCGTCAGGGGTGGTAATGCGGAGTGTCCATTCTTCCTTCTGTCCAGGCACAAGACGATTGCGGAATGTTTTCCATGCCATCTTCAACCGTTTGTCTGGCAGAGGGCGAGCCACCTCCATCCGGTTGTTGTACAGTTTTCCGTCCCTTACGAAAGCATAGTTCAGCACCAGTCCTGAAGCATATTCCGGCTGATAGGTAAAGCTGCGTGTCACGATGCTGTCGCTTAGCTCCCATGCCCCTTTCTCCAGTAGGTTGTTGCCGGCTATAAGAGAGTAGACTACATGGACTCCCTTTTCCGACGAACCTACCTGTATGTAGACAGGTTTCCCATCAGCCGGGAATGTCTGTGCGCTCTGGTAGCTCCAGTGCATAGTGTTGTCGGCAGGGCGCTTGTCTTCCATGCTGAATACGATAAAGTCGTGTCTGAGAGTGTCTTTTCCGCAGACAGCTTCCAGCGTATAACGTCCAGACTTCCATCTGCTGCGACTTGCCCTCAGGTCAACCGGCCTGTTGGTATCGGCATGCAGCCATTCGCCGTTGTTGATACGATAGGTTACCTTTCCGGCAATATCGTTGCCCGCACTGTTTTTGTAAGAGAAAGTAACCAGTTTCATACTGTCGCACACTATCCTTTCGGGCATGTCGACAGAGAAGGCAGTAGCCTTCGTGCCGAGGGGGAGGGTCAGCGTGCCTTCGTGGCTTTCGCCGCCCAAGTCGGTAACAACAGCACTGATGTCAAAATCATAGAAACTGACACATCGAAGGAAACCATCGTTTTCGCTGTCAGTATCTTCGGGTGTCAAGGGTACGGAGATTTCAAAAGTTCCGTCATCAGCTGTCGTGGCAACATCATCACAGACACGCATATTGCCGCGGTTGCCTCTCCACCACCAGGCAGAATGGCGTTCTACGGAGTATTCTACCTTGGCACCTTGTACGGGCACGCCGGCATAGGTCTTCGCCACACCTTTTACGGTGATGGTGTCGCCCCATGTATATCCCTGCGCCACCTTCTGTAATGTCACGTCAAAGGTGGGACGTTTGTATTCCTCCACCTTAATATATTTACGGTTCCACGTGCCCACGGAGATTTCTACAGACCAGTTGCCCGTAAGTCCGTCTTGCGGAAGCTGGAAGTCGGCAGAGGCTGTGCCGTAGCTGTCGAGCGTTACGCCCTTCTCTGCCACCACCTTGTTGTTGGCGTTACGCAGTATCATCTTCAGTTGTCTGCCCTCTGCGCTGTAGGCTTCCGCATCGATGCCGTTCTTGCGGACAAAGCAGACTGCCGTGGCATGTACCGTCTGACCGGGACGATAGATGCTCCGGTCTGTAAACATGCTGACACATGTCTTGGTTCCGTTGTTCTCGCTATAATTTCTCCTGTTGACATACAGCCAGGATGCCGGTGTATATTTGTCGGTCTGCGTAGACAACCATACGGTGCCGTCGGCGCGCCGGGTAGTCGCTTCGCCGTTGCTGTCGGTAGTAAGTTGTGCCAGGGTGGTGCGTTTGTTTTTGTCCGACCGGCTATTGGTCTTGTACACAAGTATGGATGCACCCTGAAGGGGCTGTCCCGTCGTGGCGTTTACTGCCACATAGCGGCACGAGCCGTCAGGCAGCAGCTGTGCCATCAGTGCCAGGTTACTGACATAGAACAGGTGGCGATAAGGCTTAATGGAGTCATTGTCTGTCGTTACCTCCATAAGGTAAGCACCCAAGGGCAGCGAGGGAATCTCCACAGAGTCTTTTACCACTTGCCAGGCAGCATATCCGTCAAAAGTTTTGGTCCTGACGGTCTGGTATTCCGGCAACACCTTGCCCGCCAACTGTCTGTAGGTATCGGCATCATTGACATTATAATTATTGTCGGAAGTGATGTCGAGCTTTGATATCTTTACGTTAAGCGACCGTATGTTGCGTGCTTCGCTGATAACGAGCCACTGGCTCTTTCCCGGCAACGACACAAGCGGATAATCCTTGATACGGAACATCGGGTAGGTCAATGCCTTGCGGGCGTTACGCAGTTTGTTCATTCCCTGCCAGTTGCCCCATTTCTGCAGGGCATAGTCTATGTATTCTATCTTGTCCTGTAGAGAAATGCCTTTCGTATTGTCCATGGCGCTATAGCGTTTCAATGCCACCTCGCCTGCCTCCGGAAGGTCTTGGTAAAGACGGGTGAGCGAGTCCAACTGTTGCAGATAGCCAACCGGTATCTTGCCTCCAGTCTTTTTCTTGTGCATAGACAGTTCTGCCTTCTTCAGTGCACAGATACAGGCAGCCTTTCTGTTGTTTGCCTTTTCGTAATAATCGTGCATCCGCGCAAACACATCTTCCCGGGAGAAGTCTTCCGCATCAATGTCTGTGCTGGCTTCTCCTGCCGTTAGTCCGATGACGTGCAACAGGTCATGACCGAATGCCGTCTCCTTACCTTGCTCTATCACGGGCGCATAGGATGCCGAACGCCGAGATGCGAGCAGTGCCATGTCTGACAGTGCCTGGGCAAAATGATTTCTTGCCTTGCGGAGGTTGCCGGCACGCAAAGCTGAATATCTTCCGCCGTCAGTATTCCCGGAAGCTACCTCATCGTCACTGCGCATGTCGACAACCGTACTGTTGCGATCGTACAACTTGCCCAAGACTGCATGCCAAACAGCTTTCAAGGTGGGGTCTGTCTCTTGGGCCACTCTGCCTTCCAGACGCAGTATGGCAGGAGCAACAGAATCGGTGGAAACACAGCCCAAAAGGGTGGCAGCCCTCAGCTCTGCGGCAATGAGGTTACCATAGCTTTTTCCTGCCTGCGCCTTGGTGCTGATTTGCCTTACTATGCCCAACTCCGTACGGGGCTGGTCTTTCTCGGCAGCTTCTGCAGCCTTCTTCCACATGCTTTCATACGACTGTGCAAGAGTCTGCGACAGCGTCATAAGCATGACGACAAGTGTCAATATGTTTCTTTTCATAAGCCTGGCGTGTCCTAAATGTTAACCATACGGTGATGTACTCTGCAAAAATACGAAAAATTATCTGCTTTCATGGGATAGAACGCAAACTTTTTGTTATCTTTGCTCCAAATTAAAATAAAATAACTAAGGACAATTACAACTATGACAGAGAAAAAGTATGGTCATTTCGATGACACCAACCGCGAGTACGTGATTACTGACCCCAAGACTCCATGGCCTTGGATCAACTATTTGGGCAACGAGGATTTCTTCTCGCTCATCTCCAACACAGCCGGCGGCTACTCCTTCTACAAGGATGCCAAGTTCCGCCGCATTACACGCTACCGCTACAACGGTGTGCCGATGGACAACGGCGGCCGTTACTTCTACATCAAGGACGGCGACACGGTGTGGAACCCGGGATGGAAGCCCTGTAAGACTCCGCTCGACAGCTATGAGTGCCGCCACGGCATGAACTACACCCGCATCACGGGCAGCAAGGACGGTGTGGAGGCGAGCGTGCTCTTCTTTGTTCCGCTCCACACCTGGGCAGAGGTACAGAAGATGTCTCTCACGAACACATCGACAGAAACTAAGCATATAAAGGTATTCTCCTTCGCCGAGTGGTGTCTCTGGAACGCTGCCACCGACATGGAGAACTTCCAGCGCAACTTCTCTACCGGCGAGGTGGAGATAGAGGGCAGCACCATCTACCACAAAACCGAGTACCGCGAGCGCCGCAACCACTACGCTTTCTACACTGTCAATACCGAGATACAGGGCTATGACACCGACCGCGAAAGTTTCATCGGTCTCTACAATGAGTTTGCCGATCCTGAGGCTGTCATCGAGGGCAAGCCACGCAACAGCTTCGCCCATGGCTGGAGCCCCATCGCTTCACATTATATAGAGGTGACACTGCAGCCGGGCGAGAGCCGCGACCTCATCTTCCTGCTCGGCTACGTGGAGAACGAACAGGACAAGAAGTTCGCTGCCAAGAAGGTAATCAACAAAGAGAAGGCGCATGCCCTTATGGCACAGTTCGACACCACAGAGAAGGTGGACGCTGCCTTTGCCGAACTGAACAAGTACTGGGACAACCTCCTCAATATCTTCACGGTGAAGAGCGGCAACGACAAGCTCGACCGCATGGTGAACATCTGGAACCAGTATCAGTGTATGATAACCTTCTGCATGTCGCGCTCGGCAAGCTTCTTCGAGAGCGGTATCGGTAGAGGCATGGGCTTCCGCGATTCCAACCAAGACCTGGTAGGCTTTGTTCACCAGATACCAGAGCGTGCCCGCCAGCGCATCATCGACATTGCCAGTACACAGTTCCCCGACGGTGGCTGCTACCACCAGTACCAGCCACTCACCAAGCGAGGCAACAATGACATCGGCGGCGGTTTCAACGATGACCCCTGCTGGCTCATTTTCGGCACCGTGGCATACATCAAGGAGACGGGCGACTTCTCTATCCTCAACGAGCAGGTGCCTTTCGACAACCAGCCCGGCAGTGAGGTGTCGCTCTTCGAGCATCTGAAGATCAGCATGGACCATGTCATCAATAACCTCGGTCCGCACAAGTTGCCATTGATAGGCCGTGCCGACTGGAACGACTGTCTCAACCTCAACTGCTTCTCATGGGACCCCAACGAGAGTTTCCAGACCACCGAGAACAAGGGCGAGGGCAGCAAGGCGGAGAGCCTCATGATAGCCGGCTTGTTCGTTGTGACCGGCAAGGACTACGTAGCACTCTGCCGTCAGCTTGCCAAGAACGCCACATCGGCAGAAGACAAGGCAGCCTACACCGCCGAGGCGGAGCGCATGCAGAAGGCTGTAGACGAGATGAGCGATGCCGTAAAGCGGCATGGATGGGACGGCGAATGGTTCCTGCGCGCCTACGACTTCTTCGGCAACAAGATAGGTAGCGACGAGAACGAGGAAGGCAAGATATTCATCGAGAGCCAGGGATGGTGTACCATGGCGGGCATCGGACTGGAGGACGGTCTCTGCGACAAGGCACTGGACAGCGCCAAGGAGCGACTGGAGTGCGAACACGGCATGGTACTCAACAACCCCGCCTATACCACCTATCATGTAGAGATGGGCGAGATTTCTTCTTACCCTGAGGGTTACAAGGAGAATGCCGGCATTTTCTGCCACAACAACCCGTGGGTGATTATCGGCGAGACCGTTGCCGGACGTGGCAATGATGCCTGGAAGCACTATACCAAGATACTGCCCAGCTATGTGGAGGAGAAATACCAGACCCTGCACAAGGTGGAGCCTTACGTAAACTGCCAGATGGTGGCGGGCAAGGATGCCGCCAAACCAGGCGAGGGCAAGAACTCATGGCTCACGGGTACCGCTGCCTGGATGTGGTACACTGTCAGCGAGTTTATCCTCGGTATCAAGCCCGACTACGAGGGACTGAACATAGACCCCTGTCTGCCCAGCACAGCCCGGGAGTATGAGGTAACGCGCAAGTTCCGGGGCGGCGAATACCACATCGTGGTGAAGAATCCCGAAGGCAAGGAGAAGGGCGTGAAGCAGATTACCATAGACGGCAAGCCCATCGAGGGTACCGTTATTCCCTGTGCCGAAGGCAAGCACGAGGTTGTGGTGGAAATGTAATTCCACATATCACATACAGCAATGAAGAAACTATTATACGTGGTGGCCGCCTTCGTTACGGTCACCATATCCTTCACTACGGCAACAAGCTGCAAGTTCGCTCCCTCGCAGAACGATGGCGACACGGTAGCCGCCAGTGTCTTCTATCCGGAGGACACGGCGGCCCACGCCAAGAAAGCCAAGAGCGACACGGCAGCCAAAGCCGTGGCGGACAGTGTGGGCATGTACTACATCGGTAGTGGTTCGGACAAGAACAGAATACAACTCGTATCCTACCCTTCCAGACGTGACACTTCCGTTTACAGCAAAACCAGACATGTAAAGGTGAAGGGGTGCGCCGACATTGACCATGTGGTAAAGGTTGACTTCTACCTCCTCAACGGTACTGACTCGCTTGTGAAATACGTGGAGGAAGTGGAAGGCAAGTAAGGTGAATAAGGCTTTATTCAGAAGAAATGTATTACTTTTGCAATAAAAACGAGAAATATGATTAAACGACTTTTATCCTTCCTTGATGCATCGCCCGTGAACTTCTGGGCTGTCAAGAACATCACAGAAGAACTGGAGAAGAACGGATTCCACCGCATCAACCCACAAGAGCCACTGGGCAAGGTGGTGCCGGGCGACAAATTCTTCGTCACCAAGAACGATTCGTCCATCTATGCCTTCCATATCGGAAAGACCCCTATCGCCGATGCGGGATTCCATATGATTTGTGCCCACTGCGACTCTCCCACCTTCCGCATCAAGCCCCATGCCGAGATGTTTTGCGAGGGCGGCATCGTGAAACTCAACACCGAGGTATATGGCGGTCCCATCATGTCTACCTGGTTCGACCGTCCACTGACGCTCGCAGGCAGGGTTATCGTGAAGGGCAAGGATGCCATGCATCCGCAGACGCTCCTCCTCCATATACGGCGCCCCTTGCTGCAGATAAGTAATCTCGCCATCCACTTTAACCGCCAGGTGAACGACGGTGTGAAGCTGAGCCGACAGAAGGACATGCTGCCCATTCTCGGCATCGTGACCGACGAGCTGGAGGAAGACAACCTCTTGATGACCGTGATTACCACTGAACTGAACATACAAGAGGAAGACATCCTTGACTTTGACCTCTACCTTGCTGATGCAACACCCGCCTGCACCTTTGGCGTACACGATGAGTTCATATCTTCAGGCCGTCTCGATGACCTCTCGATGTGCTGGGCAGGAGTGGAGGCGATGGCCACAACATCTAAAGAGACTCCCGAAACAACCAGCGTACTCGCCATCTTCGACAACGAGGAGACCGGTTCACAGACCAAGCAGGGAGCAGGCAGTCCTTTTCTCTCCTATATGCTGAAACGCATAGCCCTGGCACAGAGCGGTACGGAAGAAGCATACTATCAAGCAGTAGAACGTGCTTTCATGGTTTCTGCCGACAATGCACACGCATGGCATCCAAACTACAGCGAGAAGTACGACCCCACCAACCATCCGATGTTGGGCGACGGTCCCGTCATCAAATTCAATGCAGCCCAGAAGTATGCGAGCGACGCTGCCTCTTCCGCCATCTTTGTCAATATCTGCAGGCAAGCCGGTGTGCCTTACCAGCGCTTCGTCAACCACAGCGACGTGGCAGGCGGAAGCACGCTCGGTAATATCCTCGCCTCTTCCATCCCCCTGCAGGGTGTGGACATGGGCAATGCCATCCTCGCCATGCACAGTTGTCGAGAGACGGGAAGCGTCATGGACCACGAGTATTGCGTAAAGGCTTTTACCGAGTTCTACAAACTATGACAAACAACATTAATTATCCACTTGTGACGGCATCGAGCACCTTCGATGCCGTCATCCTTTGTGACGGCGACTATCCGTCGCACCCCATCCCGCTCTCCATCCTCAGACACGCACGGTATCTGGTGTGCTGCGACGGAGCCGGCATGAACCACATCTTGCACGGCGGAACGCCCGATGCCATTGTGGGTGACGGCGACTCTCTGCCAGAAGACTTCAAGAGGAGATACACCGACATTCTGCACCAAGTTTCAGAGCAGGAAGACAACGACCAGACCAAGGCGACACGCTTCTGCATAGACAAAGGGTTCCGCCGCATCGCTTACCTCGGGGGCACAGGCAAGCGAGAAGACCATACGCTCGGCAACATCTCCTTATTACTGAGATACATGAAAGATTTCCATCTCGATGTCACGATGATAACCGACCATGGTTACTTCACACCGGCTACGGGCAAGCAGACCTTCGGCAGTTTCGCCCAGCAACAGATAAGCATCTACAACTTCGGCAGCACACGCCTGGAGGGAAAAGGCTTCAGATGGAATCCCTATCCTTACCGGGAGCTTTGGCAGGGGGCACTGAACGAAGCCGTCGGCGAAGAAGTGTCTATAGATGCAGACGGCAATTATCTCCTTTTCCGCACCTTCGAACCGAAGGTAAAGGCATAAGGAATGACACGAATAAAGACGAGTATAAGTAAGGTATAAAAAATAATTTGTGCGTTTTTTGAATGAAAATATAATACAACGTTTTACCTATTTATACTCCACACATATTATTAAGTAACGTGTAAAAAATGCCGTCACAAGGTATGGAAAGTTTTCTGCCTGCACGGTTTACACACCCGAAAATGGGGCCTCAACATGAAGTCCATTGTATAGACCCCCAAAAACATAGGTTCGAACCTTTTGCCCTCGAGGTTCGAACCTTAACCCCTCGAGGTTCGAACCTCGAAGAAAAAAGGGCCGGCACAAGCAGCCAATTTTGCCATCGCCTGGTGTGGGTTGGTTCTTCGGGATGCGTTCGGGAAGATGCTGCAAGTTTTCTACACATTACTAAAAGAGGGTGCACTTCTCACGAAGCGCACCCTCTGTCAGTAATCTTAATATATAGAAGTATACTCTCTATTTCCGTTTATTCGGCAAGGGGATCGAAAGTACCCTTGGCATTGGTGTTGTAGTCGTCCCAACCGATGGTCTGCGGCAGGTCCTTGTTGGCTGACGATGCACCGGAAGATAAGCCCAGGAAGTAATACTTGGGACGGAAGTTGATGTAAAGGAGATTCTTGTTTGAGTCGTAAGAGTCACCTTTCTGTACCTTCTGCTTCAGGTTGGTGTTGTACCATGTGGCCAATGTGTTCAACTGACTGGTAAGGTCTTCCTTGCGAAGGTCAACACCCTCGGGACGTACCACACCTGCCTTGACAAGCGGGTCAGAGTCGTAGGTAGTGCCACCCACGCCATACTGGTCGGCCACGCGATACATCAGTTTCTCGCGGCGTTGACCGTTCAGCGGTGTGAAGCCAAGCCATGAGCAGGTATTGCCACCCCATCCTGTCAGAGTCCATGTAGCAGGAGCACCAGTGACAGGCTGTGCACCACCGTCGAAGAGCATCCAGCGACGCAAGTCATCGAAACGCTTGCCCTCATAGGCAAACTCAATCTCGCGGTCGTAGAGTACCTGCGAGATGCAGGTGGCCTGGTCGGAAGAGGCAGCGGGCGTAAGTCCAAAGTCGTTGGCCTCGCTAAGACCGGCACGGGCACGCACCTTTCTCATACAGTTCATCGCCTCGTCCATATGGCCAGCACCGGCAGCAACCTCAGCCAGGTTGAGCAGTACCTCGGCAAAACGAATCTCCATGAGTGGAGCTGCCGAGAAGAAAGGAGTAGAACCATAGGTCGAGCTGGCATTGTATTCATAGAGAGGAGAGTTGACATCGTAGTCATCACTCTTCTTGCGCACATACACACCCTGGTTGCTGTTAAGGAGGTTATCTGCACCATAGCTGTTACCACTCTCGGGGTTGCCGGCATCGCTCATATCGGTGTACCATACATAGTTCCAGAGGGTATAGTTGGCACCGTCGCTCGGGTTGTTGGCGTTCTTTACAGAAGCATCACCGTTATATGCCCAACGGAAACCGGGGAAGGCAAACGTACGGTAGAAACGTGGCTCACGGTTCAGGAACGGCAGCTTGCTGTCATATTCCTGTGAAGAGCGTGCCAGCTTGGTGTATGTGGTACAGGTAGAAGGAAGCATACCGTCAGACATGGGGAACTGGTCTATCAACATCTGCGAAGGAGCCTTACCGCTACCACCCGTATTGGAAGGACGTATCTGGCGCTCCCATGTGTTGTTCTTCTGGACATCCTCACCAGAGCCTACATACTTGTTGAAGCGTGTAAGGAATACTGCCTCTGTGTTGCCCTCCAACAGTGCGAACATATGAGCGAAGGTAGAACCGTTAACATTGTTACCGGCATTGTAGAGTCCATAACCGCAGTTGACGATGCGGTTGTAGTCTTTAGACATCTCTGTGTACGCATTGTTCCAGCGCTCCTGGTCGTTGGAGCGGTTGAAGAGCGGGCTGCACCACCACAGCATGACACGTCCCTTCAGGGCAAGTGCCGTACCCGAGGTAACACGTCCCCATTCGCCGCTGGGCCATCCGCCATTCTCTGTCTTGGCAGCCAGCAGGTCGGCGGAAAGGTTCAGGTCGGAGATGATAAATTCGTATGTAGCCTTTGCCGAAGAGCGCGGCGTAACGGATGTCTCCAGCGGGTCGAGGTTTTCTGCCAGCAAAGGCACACCGCCATACCACTTGAAGAGGTTGAAGTAGCACCATGCACGGAAGAAGTAAAGCTGTCCGAGGTAGATGTTTTTCGTTTCTTCCGGAAGTGTACCCTCGCTGATACCCTTTATGGCATCGTTCACGTTACGGATGCGTCCGTATACCGAAGCCTGGATATTGCTCTGGTCGCCCATGAAATAGTCGGGCACCGAATTGGTGGTACTGGTAGAGCTAAGCTCCACCTGCGGATTGACGAAATCGCTGAAGCCGGCATACTCCTCTGTCGACTTGCCTGCTATGTCGGCATTACCGATAGAAGGATATTTCCATGTCATGTCGCTAATGTCGGGCAGACACCAACTGTAGATATCGTTGAGGCGGCCGTTGCAGCCTTCCTCATAATTGTAAATATCCTTATTCACATTGTCATAGTTCTTCTTCTCTTGCAGGAAGGTGTCGCTACAGGAGCCTAACGCCATAGCAGAGACGAGACCAAAACAGAATAGTTTTATCGTTGTTTTCATTGTCTTTATCTTTTAGATTATTGAACATCCCCCCTGTTTAGAACGAGAGGTTGATACCTACAGTCCACTTGCGGAGGTTAGGATAGCTTCCGTACGACCCAGCCATTGGGTTCATGAAACTGTCTGGATAGGGGTTGTAGAAGTTGATCAGGTTCTGACCCGTGATATTGATACGGCAGCTGTTGACACCGATGGGAGCCAGCCAGTTCTTGGGCAGGGTGTAAGCAATGGTCATGCGGTTGAGTGCCACACGTGCTGTGCTTACTCTCCAGAAGCTGGAAGCCACGGCATTCACACTGGTGTAGGACAGGTTAGGATAGTATCCGTTGCGGTTCTCTTTCACGACGAGGTTGCCAGAGGCATCGTACACATCCTGATAAGAGTACATGTCGTCCGGATTCCAGAACGAAGGCATGTTGCAGTACTCCAGACTGCCTGTAGGCTTGAGTGCAGCACCCGGCAATACGGTGTAGCCACCCCAGCTGGCACCTATCTGTGCCGAGAAGGAGATACCCTTCCAGTCGGCGCCGAGGTTAACGGTGAGTCCGTAGATATTGCTGCTGCGGTCGCCCAACTGTACCTGGTCGTTGTCGGCATCCACGATACCATCGGGACCGTCGTAGGTACCCGTCTCTGGGTTATAGGCACCGCGTACATCCTTGTAGATAAGCATACCGGGACGCACCTGATCCTTGGTTAGACCCATATAGCTCGTAATGTTGTACTTGTCGAAATACTCCTCGATGTCCTGGAAACTGCGGAACATACCGAGACACTGCATACCCCACAGACCCACGTCGGTACGGTGACCGCTGGTAATCTGGCGATAGAGGTAGTTGGTTTGCCAGTCCATATTGAGCACCTTGTTGTCCGACCAGCCTGTGTTGACACCTACACGGTACTTGAAGTCCTTGCCTATCTTGTCCTTCCACGTGATGGAGATTTCACCACCCCATGAGTCCATCTCGCCCAGATTGACGGCGGCACTCTGTGTACCTACGGTAGAAGGCACGGTCTGCTTGATGTTCATCAGCATCTCACGGTTCTTCTCATAGTAGTAGTCGAAGGTAAGGCCCAGACGGTTGTGCAGGAACTGTGCGTCGATACCTATGTTGGTCTTGTAGTCCTTGTCCCAGTGTACGTCTGTATTGACGGCTGAGTTGTTCTTGTTGATGGTGATACGGTTGCCGGAATTGGTGTCGGCACTTGTACCGAAGATGACACCGCGGTTGGCATCCTGTGCATACACCTGCATCCACTGCCATGCGGCAGTATTGTCACGTCCGGTCATACCCCATGAGGCACGGAGCTTTAGGAAGTCGATCCACTTCACATTGTTGCGGAACCAACCTTCCTCCGAGATTACCCAACCGGCAGAGAATGCGGGGAAGGTACCCCAGTAGTTCTTGGGAGCGAACTTGGTGGAAGCGTCAGAACGGAGCAGAGCCTCAAAGAGATACTTGTTGGCATAAGCATAGTTGATACGCCCGATGTAAGACAGTGTACCGCTCTCACTGCGCGTGAAGGTTGTAGCGAAATCACCCGTGGCAGAGTTAGACTGTCCTGTAGTGAATGGATACGGATTATTGCGCTGGCCAAGGAGATACTCACTCTCAGCCTCCGACTTCTCTATGGAGAAGAGTCCTGACACGTGGTGCAGACCGAAGTCGCGCTGATACTGTACCGTAAAGTTAATCTGATAGTTGTCTGTACGCGTCATGGTACGTGACAGATAGTTGCCGTTTTCGTAATTGTTTCCTGTGAAGTTGCCTGCATCCAGATAGTTGAAGTCGGCAATGTCGCCACTGGTAGGCGTATAGAGGTGCGAACCGCTACCGTAACGCTTGTTCATGCTATAGAGCGTGAAGCTGGAACCATACTCGTTGGTCTTGGCAGTATTGATACTCTTGGAGTAAGAGAAACGCAACTGCAATCCCTTCAGAATCTTGCTCCACCCGAAGTCGTAGTTAACACTGGCGTTGATGTTCAGGTTGGAGTTCATGTTCTTGCTGTAGTCACCGTTGTTCTGCAGGGTAGCGAAGTTGTAGCGCTGGTTCTGGTTCTGCGGCGAATTGCTGGGACCATAGGCAAGGATGTCGCGTCCGCCTACCGACTCGGGCATGTAGGTAGGACGTGTGAGGAGGAGGTTGTAGTCCTTCTCGTCGCCCGAACCGCCCACCTTGACGAGGGGTTTGTTCTTGGTGGCATAGTCACCGCTCACATTGATGCCGGCACCCAGCCACTTGCTTATCTTGACATCCACACCGGCACGGTAGTTCCAGCGGTTGTAGTCGAGCTTGCCGAGGTTACCGTCCTGGTCGAAGTAGGCAATGCCTCCAAAGTAGTTGACTCTGTCGGTAGCACCGCTCACGTTCACACTGTGCTTCTGGGTAAATCCGGTAGACCAATACTTGTCCAGCAAGTCGTAGTTAAGACTCTTCATAGCCTCCAGCTCGTCTGCCTGGAAGAGAGCCGTCTGCTTGTTGAGTGAAGTATTGGTAGGGTCTGCTGCAGTCACGGCATTGTAAAGACGGCCGTAGTTGTAGGCACTCAGCATCTTGGGGCGTGACACCTCGTCGGTAAAACCGAAGGTACCGCTGTAAGACACACGGGGAGCACCCAACTTACCCTTCTTGGTAGTAACGAGGATAACACCATTGGCGGCACGCGCACCATAGACGGCGGCACTGGCGTCCTTCAGGACGGAGATGCTCTCCACCTCAGAGGCATCGAGGTTGTTGAAAGCCTCAGCACCGAGGTTCTGTGTGGTGTTGCCCACCTTCACGTCGTTGGGGTAGATGTATCCGTCGATAACGAAGAGAGGCTGCTGTGCAGTCGAACCGATTTCGCCCAATGAGTTGGTGTCACGTATGGAGATGCGGGCATTCTCGCCCGGACGGCTCTCACCGCCGCTCACGCTCAAACCGTTTACCAGTCCGCCAAGGGTAGAGGCAAGACCGCTGTTGGCGAGGTCCTGTATCTCATCGGTGGGAATACTTGCCACCGAACCTGTAAGGTGGGCCTTCTTCTGTGTGCCGTAACCTACAACCACCACCTCGTCGAGCGCCTTGTTGTCGGCTACAAGCTGCAGTTTGCCACCTGTGGTCTGTGCGTCTTTGTATCCAAGGTAAGAAACGGTAATCTTGCCACCCTTGGGAACTTCCACCTTATAGTTACCGTCCCTGTCGGTAATGACGGCATTCTTGGTACCGGCTACCCTGACAGTAGCACCGATGACAGGTTCGCCCAGGTCATCGACCACCGTACCCTGCACTATTCTGTTCTGGGCCATGGCAGGCAGTGCACACGTCATTGCCAACCCGAAGGCCATTGTCTTTATATATTTTCGTTTCATCTTATTTTCACGTTTAGATTTATACTGTTAGTATCGGCTTACTTCCAGCGCGGATCTCCGATGGTGCTGGAGATGGCTCCTGTGGCATGGAAATACACACCGCCGTTAGGTTTGGTAAAGTCGAGCTCCTGGCGTGTCATTGCCTCGTCGAAACCGGGATCTTCTTCAGTCACCCATTTGTCCAGGTCTGTACCATCTATCGGGTTCTTGATACCCCATGCCGTGTTCAGGCTCTGGTGATAGGTTACCTTACAGTTACCCTGGATGAACTTCTGCAGACGGAACACATCGTAGAAGATGTTGTTGTCGTACGTAATCTCGTAGCTGTTGGCATTAGGCGTATTGTTGGCAAACTCCTTGTTGTTCATCGTGCGGATGAAAGTATTGTCTGTCATGGTGCAAGAGCCGCTTGCCGTCGGGAATACACGGTCCAGATCCTTGTTGTTGAAACGAATCATACGTGTCTTGCCGTTGTCGAGGATATTGTAGACGGTACTGTTCTTGATGGTGATGTTCTTGATGCCGCCATAATAGAACTGCTTGCCGGAAGGTGCTTTGAAACCGCTGTATGCACAGATTACGGCACAGTTACTATACTTGACACCGTCGCAGTTGAGCTGTACCACACTGTTCAGAAGTCTGAAGTCGGCAATACCCCAAGAGCAGTTGCCCACGGCAAAGAGACAGTTGGGCACGTTCTTGAAACTACACTCCGAGATGATGACGGGATCCTGCAGTATGTAGACATCGGCAGGCTTGTTGCTGTTCTTGCCGGCTGCAACGTTCTGTGCTTCGGCAGAACTTGAGGCAGGAGGATTTGCCGACATCTCTATAACGCCCCACTTGGTGGCAACGGCGGTACAGTCGAAGTCGATGAATTTAACCTTCAGCTGGGCAGATGTCATGATGACAGCCTTCTCGCCCATCGTCACTATCGGGTGGGCTATCTTGTTGCCACGGAGTGTCATCTTGTTGGACTGGAAGTCAATGGTGTCGTTGCAGGTATAAACACCAGAGCGCTCCAGCTCGAATGCCTGCTCGTCGGAAGAGTCGTGCATGTTTGCCTTGATAAACTCGGCGATGTCATTGCCAGAAGGAATAACCGTAGCCGGTACCATTGTGCTGGCCACTACCGAAGCGGCTGAGTCGGCACTTGTGTTGTTCTTGGCAGCGTTGCCGAGTGTACGCACATACACAAGATAGTTGGTGTCCTCAGTGGTCTTAAACTGGTAAGATGTGGCATCGACAGTATCCGCATATATCTCGTAGATGCTGTCAGGATTGTCTGTATTGTATACCTTACATTCATAACCGCCGGCACCATACACCACCTTCCATGATACCTGGATGCGGTCAGAGCCGTCTGAAGCGGAAACTTTCTTGACGTTTTCCGAAGACAGTTCGGGCGACTGAAGTTTGACTCCGTTTACTCCGGAGTCGAACCGCTCGTTCTCGTCAAAACCATCCGTAGCACACGAACCGAGAGACAGGGCGCCGACCAGTGTCATGGCCAAGGCGAACATCCCCTTACGTGTATCAAAATGATTTCTTTTCATAATTGATTCTTTTAGGTTTAACATATTGTTTATTTAGTTTTTTCTTTCGTTTCTTTTCGCTTTATCGTCCTTTAGGTGTCGTACATACAAACCATCAGTATTAGTATTCAGGTTCCGTTTAAACGGTATTTGAATGGTATTCGAACGGTGCCCGAACGGTGCCCGAACAACATTCGAGCCACTACTTGAACACCTCTTTCAGGTAAGCTACATTACGCGAAAAATTGTATTTCACATCGCGCACACGGTTAACATCCCTGCTGCGCTCCACTACAAGCCATCCGCTCCACCCCATACGGTCGAGCGTCTTCCTGATCTTGGGCAGGTCAATCTCCGGATCTTCACGCAGGTTTACGCTGTCGGTATTAGACGCATGTATCTGCACGATGCGCTTGGCACCGAGCTGCTTCAGTTCGCGGCAGATGTCACGGTGATTGTCCGCAGCATCCTGGAAATTGTAGTAAATCTTGATATTGTCGCTCTTGACTGCACGCAAGAGCCGTTTGTTCCATTTGGCATCCATGCCCGTGCGGATACCGATGACTACGCCCTCCTTGTGCGCCATCTCTCCGGCTATGCACAAACGCATTACAAGCGAGTCGCGGGCTGGACCGTCCACCTGCCAGTCCTTGCCGCTTCCGCCAAGGGGCAGAAACGCAACTTTGCTTCCAAACAGGCGCATAGTCTGGAAGCAGTCGGCAAGTAAATCCTTATAATTGGGACGCTGAAGAAAACTCTGTGCAAAGAAGCCGCTCATGGCCATCGAGGGGACGGATACGCCATTGCGGATGGCAGCGACACGGAACTTGCGTGCCTGGACAGAATCGCGCAACTGGTTGTCGAACAGTACTCTGTTGCCAAGTCCACCCATATCTACCTCCACGCCGTCGGCTCCTATCTGGCGCGCCAACTGAAATTCGCCCAACTTCTGCCGTTTGAGCATCATCCAGTCGCATGCAGCCACACGGTACCGAGGTGTAACTGTCTGCGAGCAAGCCGGCATCATCCAAACTGAAGCCAGCAAGCAGAAAAATGTTTTTCGCACAATGTCTACTTTCATTAGCGGTTTTTTAGGTTTGTTTTTGCAGTTTCCCCGAAGGAAAGGTAGTAGCGTAGTTTATATGACAAAGACGTAGGTTTTTACGTTATGTAATCACTTTTTTTCGTTCTTTTTATAATTATTTTTCGTTTTTCTTCGTTTGCTCGTTCACATACGTCCTTGGCGAGACTCCAAACTTCTTGCGGAAGCACTTGCCGAAGTAGCCTACATCGTTAAAGCCGCAACGGTACGCCACGTCGGTAATGGTGGTGTCAGAGTGTTTGAGGAGGTCTACTGCCTGACTGAGTTTGTAGTCCTTCACCAAGTCGTTGGGCGACATGCCTGTAACGGCCTTTACCTTCTTGAAGAAGGCACTGCGGCTCATTCCCATCTGCTGGGAGAGCGTCTCTATCTCGAAATCGGAATTGGTAAGATTGTCTGCGATAAGTGCATTTACCTTGTCGAGGAAAGCCTGGTCCTGCTGTTCCATGGAGAACTTGCGCTTGTACTCCGACAACTTGGTCTGGATATAGATGTCGTTCTTAAGTCTAATCTGGTAGCGTGTGTATCGAACGGCAGCATAACAGCCAGCAGCAAAAAGCAGGGCATAGAGCAGGTAAGCCCACCACGTGGCCCACCATGGCGGCAGCACCGTAACGAGGAGGGTACGCGTATTGTGCAGGTCGGGGTTGGTGGCATCAATGGCCTCTACGGTAAAAGAATACTTGCCGGGCGGCACATTGGTGTAGGACGCTATGCGGTTGGTTCCCGAATAGTGCCAGTCGTGGTCGTATCCTTCCAGCTTGTAGCGATAGCTGATGCGTTCGGGATTGGCAAAGTTGAGGGCTGCGAACTCGAGCGTCAGCATCGACTGCGAGTGTTTAAGCTGCAGGTGGTCAGCATAGACTATCGACCCGTCGAGTATAGGGTCGGCATCGTAACTGCGTATGTCCTGGTTATTGACGTCTCCGCCTATTATATATATAGGATAGGTGGAATGCTCCTGTTTCATGCGGTCGGGATGAAACACAATGATGCCCTCCTTGCAGCCCAGCCATATCTCGCCGTTGCGATGGAGCATGGCCGACGACTCCTCCATCTGCACCTTAGGGAATCCGTCCGAACTGTCGTAATAACGTATGCGGCCTGCCTGATAGTCGTAACAGGAGAGCCCGTCGGCATTAACCAGCCACAGACGTCCTTTCTTGTCCTCCAGGATAGAGAGTATGACGTCGTTAAGAAGTCCCTCCTTGGCACCGAGAGACTTCAGCAGGGGCAGATGGTTATGCTCGTCAAAGCCTTCCAGTTTCCCCAAACCGCCACCGAAGGTACATATCCACACATTCTTGCGGCGGTCGCGGTAGAGGGCGTAGATGTCACTGTTGGCACGGGTGTTGACCTCCGTGAGGCGGTAGGTCTCGAAATGCAGGTCGCGTACGTTGCGGAAAGAGGCATCGAAAGACATCAGTCCGTCGATGGTGCCTACCCACATGCGGCCCTCGGCATCCTCCACCATGTTGCGCACATCGAGGTACAGACCGAAACCGGGATAGGTCTTCATGCCGTTCAACCTGTTATAGAAACTCACGCCCTGCGGAGTCTCGCATACCAGGTTAAGTCCGCCGTCGAGCGTACCCACCCAGATACGGTGGTGCGAATCCTGATAGGTCATGTACACCTTATTGCCCGATATGGACGACGGCCGTTTACTGTCGTGGCGGTAATGTTCGTACCTGTAACCTGAAGGGAGGGAAGCATCGGGTGTGGCGCAAACCAGTCCGTCGCCTTTGGTGGAGAGCCACAGGCGGTCCTTGTCGTCCTGCATGATATGGTAAACACTACCTATATGGGTGTGTGCATAATCTAACGCCTTGAGCAGCTTGCCGTCTGGCGAAAGGACATAGAGGTCCTTGCTGCGCGTACCGACAAGGATATTGCCGTTGTGCATCTGATAAATGGCACGCACACCACCAGCGCCGCTGTCGGGCAAAGGGACAATATGGAACTGGCGGGGAGTAAAGTTGATGCGGTAAATGCCGTTGTCTACCGTGGTAATCCACAGCAGTCCGTCACGGTCGTAGTTCATGCTGAGGAAACGCGTGTTTTCCTTGAAATCGGTGAACTCCTGCATCTGCGCTATGTTCCGCGCCTGCATGGTAACGGGGTCAATATGGATTATCTCGCCACTGGCAGAAAGATAGAACCATCCGTGTCGCGGCGTAGCGACAAACTTGGGTTCCACCAACTTGTGGTAAGGGGCGAGAGGATAACGGTATGTCTGGCCTGTAGAAGGGCGCGTGCAGAGGAGTGCCGCCTTGGCATCGTCCAGGCGCCATGTCAGTCCGTTGGAAGTATGGTACACGTGGGTCTGCACATTCAGGTTGTCGAAATGGCGTAGCCAATCCTTAACCTTCATATGTCTGTTGCGTGCAGTAAGGGGCACGGAATAAATCTGGAAGTCCATGCCCACATAGTTGGCCCTACCCTCCCTCAGTTGCACTACGGGTTGGCGTAAGCGGTAATTGTAGCGGTTGACTGCATTCCGTGCGTCTACCAGCCTGCGGATAACAACTTTTCCGTCCTTGGCGGTAGAGGCAAGCAGGAGGTTCTTGTCTTTGGTAAGCAACAGCACATGACCGTGGCCGTCTGCCTGTATCTTGATAACCTGCAGGTTGCGGGTATAAGGTTTCAGTTCGTCGAAGATATCCTCGAAACGTTCTGTACGCTTGTAGAAAAGGGACAGTTTCCAGTCGAGCGTCTTGACCCAAAGGTTGCCGTTCGCATCCTCCACTATCGTCTCCACCTTGCGTGGCGGTTGGTCGGAGGAAGGTGAGAAAGCCTTGGAGTAATTGTCGAAATGGCTACCGTCGAAACGCGACAGTCCATACCATGTGCCGAACCATAGGAATCCGTCGTTGGCTTTGTGCGAACAGTACACGATATTGTGCGACAGTCCGCTAAGTGTAGTGAAATGGGTTACCTGCATGTCCTGCTGCGCCATACCCGTAAAGGCATGGCATAGTAGGAGGCAACATATTGTAAGGATTTGCTTCATGCAGGTTTTAAGGTAACTTTTCTTTGCCTCCCTGAGGAGGGGTTAGCAGATAGCCGTAGGGCCATATTCTGTTGATAGCCTTACGGCCATACTTTATTGATAGCCGTAGGGCCATATATTCTACTTACAGTATTCCGAAGAGGCGGAGCACGTCGTTGAGGTTGGCGACGACGAGGAGAATGAGCAGGATTGCAAATCCCACATACTCGGCATAGGTCATGAACTTGTCGCCTGGCTTGCGGCCTGTAATCATTTCATAGAGCAGGAAGAACACGTGTCCGCCGTCCAGAGCCGGGATGGGCAGGATGTTCATAAATGCCAGGATGATGCTCAGGAAAGCCGTCATCATCCAGAACGCATGCCAGTCCCACATGGCTGGAAAGAGATTGCCCAGTGCCCCGAAACCTCCAAGACTCTTGGCACCCTCCTTGGAGAACACATACTTCATGTCGCCCACATATCCGGACAGCACATTCCAGCCGTACTTTACACCGGCAGGGAAGCTCTCGAAGAAGCCGTAATCTACCTTTGTTACTTTATAATCGGCCAGAGTAGGATGGTTGTAGAAACCCAGTTTCACACCCTCAGGTGTACTCTCAAAGCAGACTGCCAGTTGTACAGTATCCTCCTTAGCCTGTGTGCCCTCCTTGCCACGGAGCAAGGTCAAGTTTCCCGTCAGCGCCTTAATGCTGTCCTGGCGCGTCTTTGCCACCGACAGCACATCGTCGATGCGTCCCAACTCTTCAGTCAGTTCGTTGTAGGAGTTTAGCTTTCTGCCGTTGACAGCCAGGATGCGGTCATTCTTCGTCAGTCCTATCTTGTCTGCCGGGGAGCCTTTTACCACACTGTCTATCTGCAGCGGATAATAGATGTCTACGAAGCGCGGACTGCTCTTGAACATGTCGAGCAGGTTCAGGTCGCCCGGCATACTGATGCTCATGGGCTTGCCGTCACGGATAATGTCCACACGCTTGGCCGTGGAAAGGTCACGGAACATGTCGCCGCCAAAGGTCTTGAACTCTCCCTGTTCTGTACCCAAGAGGATGTCGCGGTCGTGGAAACCAAGCGCCTTTGCCTCACTGTTGAAAGCCATACCATAGGTCATGTCCTTGGTAGCGATGTATTCGTCGCCCCAGTGGAAAAGAATCATGGAGTAGATGAAGAGTGCCAGCAGGAAGTTGACCAACACACCGCCTATCATGATGAGCAGACGTTGCCAAGCCGGTTTGCTGCGGAACTCATAGGGCTGCATGGGCTGTTTCATCTGCTCGGTATCGAAGCTCTCGTCTATCATTCCCGAAATCTTGCAGTAGCCGCCCAGCGGCAACCAGCCTATACCGTATGTCGTGTCAGAGTTCTTGGGCTTGAACTGCAGCAGGTGAAACCAAGGGTCGAAAAAGAGATAGAATTTCTCCACTCTTACGCCGAAGAGTTTGGAGAAGAAGAAGTGACCGCCCTCATGGAGCAGCACCAAGATGGAAAGCGACAGCATGAGCTGCAACGCCTTGATCAGAAATACTTCCATTACGTGTTTATTTGCTTGTTGTTTTTAGGCGTGTTCAATAAAAATACCACGCATCGTTAAACTTCTTTTCTTCTGACGGATTGTCCTTTGTCGTTTTTCAGAATCCGCCTTTAAGGATTATTTTAAGGAGCGACTCCTTTAGTACCTTATAATTATTCAACTATCCGGTGTTCCGAAAGCAAGGAATTTAGGGAATGTTTTACCTTCCCAGCAACTCCGCGGCTATGCGCCTTGCCTCAGCATCGGTCTGCAGATAGACATCGAGGTCGGGATTGCCGTCGAAGGTAGCCTTTGCCATCGTTTGCTCTATGATGTCCGCCATCTGGAGGAAACCACACTCGCCCTTGCGGAACCCGGCATTGACCACCTCGTTTGCCGCATTGACGATGCACGACATATTGCCGCCCTTCTTGATGGCGTCGAAAGCCAACTGCAGGCACTTGAACTTATTGTAGTCAGGCTCGAAGAACTGCAGGTCTTGCGCCTTGAAGAGGTCGAGGCGTTCGCCCTTAAGCGGCAGGCGCTGTGGAAAAGAGAAGGCATACTGTATGGGCAGGCGCATGTCGGGCACGCCCAACTGGGCCTTCACCGCTCCATCGGCAAACTGCACGGCACTGTGCACTATGCTCTGCGGATGGATAAGCACCTCTATCTTTTCGGCAGGCACGCCGAAGAGCCATTTTGCCTCCGTTACCTCAAATCCCTTGTTCATGAGCGTAGCCGAGTCGATGGTTATCTTGGCACCCATGTCCCACGTAGGATGTCTGAGGGCATCGGCAGCCGTCACCTTCTCCAGTTGCTCATGGGTAAAATGGCGGAACGGACCTCCCGAGCAGGTAAGCAATATCTTGTCTATCTCGTTGTCGCCTTCGCCCACCAGACTCTGGAAGATGGCGCTGTGCTCGCTGTCTACCGGAAGGATGGGGGCATGGTACTGCTGCGCCAGTCCGCATATCAGTTCGCCTGCCACCACCAAGGTCTCCTTGTTGGCAAGACATATTTTCTTGCGTGCCTTAATGGCGTGTATGGTAGGCTCCAAGCCTGAGAAACCCACCATCGAGGCCAGCACCATGTCGATGGGACCAGCCTCCACAATGTCGCAGAGAGCCTGCGCCCCGGCGTACACCTTGATGTCCGGTTCGTCGCTCAGCAGTTCCTTCAGCCGGTCGTAGTGCGCCTCGTTGGCAATGACCACAGCGGCAGGGTGGAACTTGCGCGCCTGACAGGCAAGTTCTTCTACCCGGTTGTTGGCGGTAAGGCAATAAACCTCATAGAGGTCGCTGTGCTGCTCTATGACATCAAGCGCCTGCGTACCGATGCTTCCCGTAGAACCGAGTATGCATATCTGTTGTTTCTTCATTTTCTAATCCAAATTTAATATTCCGTCGGGGAGGGTCACCGTTACAGTCTTCTTTTCGGCATCGACACTCTCTATCAAGTCGCCGCTTGCAGGAATGAGCAAGTCCTTGCCCTCAGAGTCTGTCACCTCGAAAAGGAGGTTAAGGGTAGAGTCGTCCACACGGCAGATGGTGCCTACCGTATTGCCGGAAGCAGCATCCACCAACTGGAAGCCGATGATTTCCGCCCACGTCATGCTTTCCCCGTCACTGTCGGAGAGACTGCGCGGAAAGAACACTTCACAGCCCGTATAGTTGCGCACCTGTTCCTGCGTGTCCAGTCCTTCAAACTTCACCAGTACGTTGTCATCGTTCTTGAAACGGTATTCCTCCATGTAGAACGGCACCAGGATGCCGTCCACGTCTATCACCAGATAGTCGGCATCCACACGGTCGAAAACATCATCGGTAATGGCGAAGGTTATCTCTCCCTTCACACCGTGCGGCTTGCCGAGCTTGCCTATCTTGTATACTTCTTCGCGCCTTATCATAATAAAATCTTCACCTTCCCCTTAGTCGGACACACGTGTTATCTTGGCACCGAGGTCATTGAGTCGTTTCTCTATGTCCTGGTAACCGCGGTCTATCTGTGCAATATTTGCGATACGGCTGGTACCGTTGGCGCTCATGGCTGCGATGAGCAGGGCAATACCGGCACGTATGTCAGGACTGGTCATCCTGCCAGCCCTCAGCGTTATCTTGTGGTCGTGTCCCACCACCACGGCACGGTGAGGGTCGCAGAGGATAATCTGCGCCCCCATGTCTATGAGCTTGTCGACAAAGAAGAGGCGGCTCTCGAACATCTTCTGGTGGAAGAGCACACTGCCCCTTGCCTGTGTAGCCACCACAAGGAGCACCGACAGGAGGTCGGGCGTGAGTCCCGGCCACGGAGCATCTGCCAGCGTCATGATGGTACCGTCGATAAAGGAGTCTATGACATAATGCTTCTGCTCGGGCACGAAAAGGTCGTCGCCCTCCACCTTTACCTTTACGCCCAGCCGGCGGAAAGCCTCGGGTATAATTCCGAGATTGGCTACAGACACGTCCTTGATGCGCACTCCAGCGCCGCACATTGCCGCCATACCGATAAAGGAACCTACCTCTATCATGTCGGGCAACACCTTGTGCTCGGCACCATGGAGCGACGACACGCCCACGATGGTGAGCAGATTGCTGCCTATGCCGCTAATCTGTGCCCCCATGGCGTTGAGCAGGTGGCAGAGCTGCTGAATGTAGGGTTCGCAAGCCGCATTATATATAGTGGTGGTACCTTCTGCCAGTACCGAAGCCATGATGATATTTGCCGTACCCGTTACAGAAGCCTCGTCGAGGAGCATGTAGCACCCCTTCAGTTTGTCGGCCTGTATCTCGTAGACATTACGCTCGTCGTCGTGCACAAACTTGGCGCCCAAGTTCTTGAATCCCAAGAAATGGGTGTCGAGCCTGCGGCGTCCTATCTTGTCACCGCCCGGGCGGGCAATGGTTGCCTTTCCGCAGCGGCCGAGCAGCGGCCCTATCATGAGCACGCTGCCCCTAAGCGACGAGCACTTCTTGACAAACTCGAGACTGTCCAGATAGTCCAGCTTCAGTTCGTCACTCTGGAAGGTATAGTCGTTTCTACTGTTCTGCGTCACCTTTACCCCTATCTCCATCAACAGCTTGATGAGGTTGTTCACATCGAGGATGTCGGGCACATTCTTGATGCGCACCGGCTCGCTGGTGAGGATAGTGGTACAGATGACTTCGAGTGCCTCGTTCTTGGCACCCTGCGGGACAATGGTTCCCGCGAGCGGATGACCGCCCTCTATGATAAATGACTCCATCGTGTGTATGGGGAAGGGGGTGATAATCTATTTGTTTTTCTTCTTGCCAGACTTGCCGCTGAACGTCTGCTCGCGGTCTACCGTTACCTTGTCAAACTTGAAGGTGCTGAGGTCCAGCTGAATTTTGCCGTCGGTGTATTTAGCCAGGTCGGACGCCACTTTCTCGCCGTCGCTGGAGCCATGGCTCCACAGCATGAGATTACGGTGCATCTGGTTGGCAGTCAACTTGACCAAGGTGTCACGCTGCTTGCCGGGTTCCATGGTCTTGAGCTGTTCGAACATCTGGAAGAGCATGGCACCGTAATGGCGCACCGGAATAGGCTGCATGGGATATTCCATAGGGTCGGGCTTGCGTCCTATCTGTGCCGCATTGGTAGTATCGAAGGGATAGTCTATGTCGAGTTGGAAACGACTCAAGATGGCAAGCTGGTCCCAGAGTTTCCGTTCGTGCCCTTCCGCATTCCGGTTTTCCGGCAACATGCGGTCCATGATGGACACTATCGTCTCTGCACAGCGCTGGCGCTCGTTGCGGTCTTCCAGCGCCACGGCATAGTCTACCATCTGTTGTATCTCTCGCCCATACTCGGGCAACATCAGTTGCTCGCGCTGGGTATTATAGTCTAATCCGTCTATCTGCATATATATTATATATAGGTGTAAAGTGTCAAATGAGTTTCTTGGGCATCTTGGCCACAAAGTCCTTGAGGTAGAAGGGCACGAAGTAAGCCACGTCCTCAAACTGTCCCTGCACCAGGCGTTTCTCTGCCAAGGGAGCCATGTTCTTTGCCAAGGGTTCGATGCCTTTTATCAGGCGTGCATTGGGATGGTTGATGGTTTCCATACACTTGGCCGCCCCGTTGCCGAAGAAATAGACCACCCCCCTGTCGAGGTATTCGCGGTAGGTGTCAGCATCTACGATGTCTGCCTGTATGGGGCGTACCTCCTTCAGCGCACGGTCCATTACCTGCGCATAAACCTCCATGCGCCGCGCATCGAGCATAGGCACGATGAGGGCGTCGTCCTCCTTAGCCTGCTCGGCCAACAACACCGGCACAGCCAGCAACTGGAGTGTCGGTACGGAAATGAGTTTGGCACCGCGGCCGTAGCAAATGCCCTTCGCCATGCTCACGCCGATGCGCAAACCCGTGTAGGAGCCCGGACCGCAGCTCACCGCCACGGCCTCAAGGGGTATGTTGCGCGAATCGATGTAACTCAGCGCCTCGTCAACAAAGACGCCCAGATTTACAGCATGGTTGGGGCCGCTATGGTCTTCCTTTTCAAATACCACAACCCCATTGTCACTTATTGCTACGGAGCACACGTCGGTACTCGTCTCAATGTTCAATATACAAGCCATAAAACAAATATATTCTTAAATAAGGTGCAAATATACGCTTTTTCTCCCATTTTTTTGTACTTTTGCAGAAATTTAACGCGAAAGAAAGTATGATACAATCTATGACCGGCTTCGGGAAAGCCACCGCAGCCTACAAGGAAAAGAAAATCAACGTAGAAGTAAAGTCACTGAACAGCAAGAATCTGGACTTGTCTACACGCATCGCTCCCCTTTACCGCGAAAAGGAGATGGAGATACGCCAGTATATTACCAAGCACCTGGAACGAGGCAAGATAGACTTCGCCATCTGGATAGAGAAAGAGGCAGGTGCAGACGCCACCCCCATCAATGCCGCCCTTGTACGCAACTACTGGGAACAAATAAAGAAAATATCCGCGGAGACGGGCATCCCCGAACCTACCGACTGGTACGGCACGCTGTTGCGCCTGCCCGATGTTACCAACCGCACCGAGGTGGAGGAACTGAGCGACGAGGAATGGGAAGTGGCCAAGGACACCATTGCCGCTGCCGTAAGCCACCTTACCGACTTCCGCAAGCAGGAGGGCGCCGCCCTGCAGAAGAAATTCGAGGAGAAGGTGGACAACATACAGGCGCTGCTTGCCAGCATCGAGCCGTATGAGAAAAGCCGCGTAGAGAAGATTAGGCAGAACCTCACCACCGCCCTGCAGCAAATACCCAACGTGGAATACGACAAGAACCGTCTGGAGCAGGAACTCATCTACTACATCGAGAAACTGGACATCAGCGAAGAGAAGCAGCGCCTTACCAATCACCTGAAGTACTTCCGCGAGACCATGAAGGAGGAAGGCCACGGCGTGGGCAAGAAGCTCGGGTTCATAGCCCAGGAGATGGGACGCGAAATCAACACTACAGGTTCGAAGAGCAACCAGGCAGAAATGCAGAACATCGTGGTGAAGATGAAGGACGAGCTGGAACAAATCAAGGAACAGGTGCTGAACGCACTGTAACCCCCCGCAACACATATAAATGGAAACAGCTATAGGACTGGCAATAGGCCTTGCCGTGGGCTTTGTCATCGGCAAATTGCTGACGGCAAAGACTGCCGGGGAGGAGAAAGCACAACTCACCGCCAAGGTGCAGGTGCTGGAAAACGAGAAACTGTCGGCGAAGAACCAGCAAGAGGCGGCGCTGCAAAACGAACGGGACCTTCATGCCGCCGAAGTGCAGTCGCTGAAGGCGCAGATGCAGAGCGAGCGCCAGTATGCTGACCGCCTGCGCGAAGAGAGCAACCGACAGTGGGCGCAAAAGCTGGAAGGCCTGAAACTGGAGTTGCAACGCATGACTGCCGAGCAGCAGAAGGCGGCAGCCGAACAGCTGACAGCCAAGCAGACCGACCTGCAGGAAAACAACCGCCTGCAAATGGCGGAACTGCTGAAACCCATCAAGGAGCAGTTTGCCGACTTCAAGCGGTCGGTGGAAGAGACCAAGACGCAGAACGAGGTGAGCAAGAAGGAACTGCAGAACACCTTCGAGGCGACGATGAAACTCTTCCAGCAGGAACAGCAGCAAGCCGTCAACAACCTGAAAGAGCAAACCCTCAAGATAGGTTCCGACGCAGCCAACCTTACCAAGGCGCTGAAAGGCGACAGCAAGATGCAGGGCGACTGGGGCGAGATGGTACTGGAGACCATCCTCGAAAACAGCGGACTGCGTAAGGACGAGGAATTCTTTATCCAGGAGAACACCAAGGACGAGACCGGCAAGAACTTCCGCCCCGATGTCATCGTGCGGTTTCCCGAAGGCAGAAGTGTGGTCATCGACTCCAAGGTGTCGCTTACCGCCTATACCGACGCCCTTGCCGCGGAAGACGAGGCTGAACGCGAACGCCTGATGAAAGCACATGCCCTGAGCGTGCGCAAGCATATAGACGAACTCGCCGAGAAGGACTACAGCACACTGGTGGACGACGCCATCGGGTTCGTGCTGATGTTCATCCCCAACGAAACCAGCTACATCGCAGCCATGAGGCAGCAGCCCGACCTCAGCCGATACGCCTACCAGAAGAAGGTAGTCATCATCTCGCCCAGCAACCTCCTCATGGCGCTCCAGCTCGCCTACAACCTGTGGCAATACGACCGCCAGAACAAGAACGTGGAGAAGATAGTAAAGACTGCTGCCGACCTGTACGACAAGGTGGCAGGCTTCGAGGATACCTTCACGGGAATAGGCGACTTGATAGCCCGTCTGTCGGGTACCTTCGACAAGGCGAAGAAGCAGCTCTACGACGGAGCCGGCAACGTGATGCGCAGGGTGGAGAGCCTCAAGTCGCTCGGCGTAACGCCCAAGAAGCAAATCAAGGCGCTGCAGGAGGAAGAATAAGGTGTACTTCATGTGCCGATGAAGCCCATTTCGTTGACACACAAAATACCCATTTCGTTGACCCCGTAAAATCATGAGGTTCGAACCTTAACCCC
>CAVCGV010000012.1:17410-37374 GCA_963601815.1 bacterium | reverse complement strand
TAACACGCAAAGGTTGCTACATTTTTTATTTTGGCGGGTTGAAGATGTAACTTGTGCAGTTTTTGTATGTATGCCCTGAAAGCGCAGCTGCACATAGCCCAGGGTAAGCCGTAGTAGGTACAGCGTCCCCGCAGCACTATCTTCAAGTTATTGTTGTAGTAGTGTACAGCGTCCTCGCTGCACGAAGATAGTAGCAGCGTCCCCGCTGCATCATAACCTAACGTGTATTTGCTGGTGTGCAACGAGGACGCTGCACCTACTACAGTATGCTTTAAGATAATGCAAGGATGGTGCCCTAATACGGCTCGATGCTTTTCAAACGTATAGATAGAAAAATCCCCATCGCCCGGAAAGGGCGATGGGGATGAAAGGATGTATTGGTATCTTATGCTTTATTTTGCATAGAAGATTTCGAAAGACAGGATGCGGAGCTGTACACCACCACCGCTTGTGCCTGTAAAGACGTTGGTGTAGGTGGCTGTGTTGCCAGAGAATGAAACTGTAGCAGTTTCGTTGCCTACATAATTAGTGCCATTGTAAGTATCGCAATTGAAAACAATCTTGGCAATCTGCTTCTTGGCAGTGAATGTCATTTTGTTGTTTGCATAGATTCTCAAATTGTTGTAATTTGCATTGTAAGCAGGCTTTGTACTGCCACCGTTGATATCCAATGTCAGGACAGTGCCGTCAGACAAGGTGATTGTCGTAGGATTGGCATCGGTAGTAATGCTACTGATGTCAGTCACCTTAATGCTTTCACCTTCTGTCACGCCACTGTTGGTCAGGGTTACGGTTGTTCCGTCTGTAGAAATATTTCCGTCAGCTGAAGGTGTGTCGGGTGTAGTGCTACCGCCATCGGTGATGCTGATGATGGAGCTGCTCTTGTCTACCTCGTTGGTGGTGTTGTATTTCTTGATGATACCCTTGATGAGCACCTTCTGGCCAACCTTCAGGTCGTCCATAGAAGAGAAGTCAGCACCGTTCAGACCCTTGCCAGAGTAAACTTGCAAGTCTTTGCTCTTGCCGTCATCAGAGATGTAGTATGTTATGCTATGGTAGGTTGCGTTGTAACTTGAAACCTCTGAGATGATACCTGTCAGGTAAACCTCTGTGGTAGGTGCACCAGCCTCGATGGCTGCTACAGCTTCTGCAACAGTATAGGGGTCAGACAATGAACCCTTGCCTGTAGATGGAGTGTCGGGTGTGGTGCTGCCATCATCAGCAGTCTTGCCGTTAAGAGAGTAGAGCCATGCCTTGCTTTGTACAGTCTCGGGAGTATTGCCGCTATAGTTGATCACCTTGCCGCAGAATATTACCTCGTCACCTACGTTCAGTTCTGAGTCACCAGCAGTCCACTTCTTGTTATTGAAGTAATATGCACGGTAAATGTAGAACTCAGTACCGCTCGCGCTGTCTGCAATCTTGACGCTGACGTTACCATAGTTGGCTGAATATTGTTCTTTTACCTCTGTGACGATACCCTTGATGTACACGTCGTTTGTAGACTCTACGTTACTTCCCAATGACTTGCAGTAGCTGATGACAGCCGCAACGTTGTATGGGTCGTCCTTAGTACCTGTTCCCGCAGGAGTTTCGTCTGCAGGTGTGTCAGGAGTGATGACTTGTGGTGTGTTGTATGGTGCAGGCACATCTTCGCAGCTGCTGAATGAGAAGGCCGCCATGACCATGAATAGCAGTGAATAAATTGACTTTTTCATATTTGCTGTTCTATTTTTTGTTCTTTGTTTGTTGTTGTAAAGGGGTGGTGGAGTAGGGGGTACTCCTTTTGTATCCTTTGTTACTCGAAGGCGTAGATGTAGTTGCCGCTGTTTATCTCGGGTGTTGTTCCGTAGATCGTCAGTGCACCGCAGATGATAACCTTCTTTCCTGGTGCGAGCTGTCCCTTGGTTTCCTCGGTGAACTTGACATTTTCACCCAGGTAGTAGCCGCGGTAAACCGTAATGGTGTTGTTATCCTTGCCGTCTTCAGAGATGGTGTAGGTAGCGTTGCCGTAGCTGCCGGTATCTACCGATGACACGTTTACGATGATACCCTTGGTGTATACCTTGGATGACGTGTATTTACCATTATTGATGATGTCGAGCGCCTCAGATACGGTGTAAGGCAACTGGGCAGTACCCTTGGCACTTGTCACGTCACTTGTCTTGCGGATAAGAATCTGCCATACGTTGTTGTAGCGTGTGAAGATACCTGTGATGTTCTGCGCTGTGGTAGGCAACGGGTTGTTGGCAAACTTAGCGTATGCCGATGTGCGTACCACCAGGTTGCTGCTGCTGATGCCCGAAAGGGCGCGGTTCACGCAGTTGGCGTTGTCCTTGTCGCCATCGTAAGCATAGACAGCGTTGGCTGTCGAGGTAAAGGTAACACCCTCTATGGTCATCAGCTTGCCTGAGCAAGAGGCGAGGTAGCTTTCGTCCTTGATTTTAGACATGTCGAAAATCTCTTTCAGAGCCTCAGCCCTCGAAGCGTCCGACTTGCCTATAATCTTGTAGTGCTTCTCCCATGTGTAGCGGTCCACCTTGCCGATAGACTGGTTGCCGGTAGTGGCGTTGGTGTAGATACCACCCAGTTCGGCCTGCTTGCCGTAACCGCCGATGTACAGCCCCTTACAGTCGATGAGCACCTGCTGTCCAACGGGCAGTTCGCCGGAAAGGCCGCTCTTGTTGATACATACCAGGATGGCACCCGTCTCGTCCTGAAGGCTTACCTCGTTGTAGAGGTTGCCGCCCTCGTCGTTACCGGTCACGATGCCCAGTATCTTGATGTCGTCCTCCACCTTGGTATAGCTGCTGCTACTGATGGTGGTGGCATATTTCTCTTTCAGCTGTGCGATGGTGATGACATTAGTCGCCTCCAGCTCGTTGTTGCCTATGGCCGCACCCTTATAGTATTCCGTGCCGTCAGAATCGGCATAGCCGTCGCCCATGCATGATGCCATGAGCAGGCAGGCAAAAGCCATTGCTATATACTTTAACTTTTTCATGTTTCTTCTTTATGCTTTAGAATCTGTAAGATATCTGGAACATACCGTTGGTGCCGAATACATAGAACTTCTTGGGGTTGTTCGAGAACCTGTAGACACGATCTTTGGTAGAATTGTCGTTGGTGATAGTGTAGTCGCTTCGGCTCTGTTCGTATCCGCCAGTTACGATGTTCTGGTTGTTCAGCAGGTTGGTCAGAGAGAGGTTGATGCTCAGACTGCCATGTTTCAGACGTATGTTCTTGCCTATGCTGGCATCCACCATCCAGCCTCCGTGGCCTTTCGCCTGGTCTGTATAGCCCGGCAACAGGTTGCCGTCGGTGTCGAAAGCACCGCGGTTCCACAGCGTATTCTCGTAGCGTGAGCTTGGAGAATAAGAGAGGTAGATACGGTCGTACCAGTTGGCAGCCAGGTTAATGAACCATCCACCCTGGTGGAAGTCCAGACCGAGGCTCGCAGTGGTAAGAGGTGTTCCGCTCTCGCGCATGTCCTTGGTATACACCACGTCGTTTTTCATAAGAGCTGATGTCGAAACCATGTAGGTAGCGTTCGCATTGTTGAGAATCTTAGCTTCGCTGTAGGCACCGATAGCCTTGAAGTTAAGGCAGGAAGCCAACTTGAAGTCGAGACCCAGCTCTACGCCGTAGTATTCCTTCTCCATACCCGTCATGCTGACATAGGTAAAGGAGTTCTGGTCATCGTCGTAGAAGTTCTGCCATTCAGTAACATGGTCCAGACGGCTGTAGTAAGCATTGAGGTTGGCGTGCAGCCAGCTGTTGCGGAACTGGTAGCTGAACTCGCTGCTTAAGATGTGCTCGTCGCCGAGTCCGCTAACATAGTCGTTGCATATCTCTGGCGAGATGAAGGCAGTGCTTGCTGTAGGTGGCTGCCATTCGTATCCCAAACCGATCTGGAACACGTGACCGCGGCCGGCATCCAGTGTTACGTTGCCTTTGAAACCGCCTTCACCGAAGCGTGCGATTCCGCTGTGTCCGAAGGAGTTGTCTGCTGCCATACCATTGCGCATATAGCCTACGCGGCGCATGTTGGTCTGTCCCAACTTACCGCTGATATTGGTGTGGAAACGACCCATCTCAGCATCGTAGGAAGCCCAGAGCAATCCTTTCTGTACCTCAATCTTGTAGTCGTAGCCGAACTTGTCGCCTTCATATACGAGGGCACCGAGGTTGTTGGGGCCTGCGGTGTTCAGGTCGTACTGTACGCGTGGGTCGCTCGATGAGTAGCTGCTTAGCGCATAGGTGTTGATGTTGTGGAAGAAGGCGGCACCGAGCAGGTCGTCCATGGTCTGGTAGTGACGGTTGTTGTTCATGCCCAATACCAGTCCGCCGTACAGTGTAGAGCGCTTGGTTACCTGTGCCTTCAGTGTTGCAGCCATGTTGAGCATCAGGTTGTCGCTGTGCTTGGCCTGTATGAAGTAGAGCGCATCGTTGCCGCTCTTGGCCGCCTCGATGTTGGCGTAGTAGAGACGATTCCAGTCTATCTGTCTGTTGGCCTTGCTGGCTGTCCAGTAATTGTATGAGTTGTACCAGCTCTCCAGTGCCGACTCAGTATTGCCTGCAGCTGTCGGGTTCCAGATGTTGAAGAAGCTGCTGGGCAAGTTCTTCCAGTAGTCTGGGTGTGGGTTTTCAGAGTTTGCATAGTTGAGCTTGGTGCTCTTGTACATGGAGTACTTGCCGAATACGGAAGTGGTGAGCTTCATCTTTTCGTTGATGTCCCAGTCCCATGTAGCAATAGCAGAAGGTGCAAAGTCGTTCACGATACGCGAGTTGCGTTTGTGGCCGTTGTAGTAGCCCCAGTAGGGGTTGTAGTAACGGTCATTGGCGAGCCAGTAAGCCTCGTCGGTAGAGCTACCCTGTGCAGCACGCTCGGTGGGGTTGCCCCATGTAGAGAAGCTCAGCGAGTGACCATTGTTCCATTTCTTCTGTGCACCGAAGAAATAAGAGAGAGAGTTGTAGAATGTACCTTCTACATATCCGCGGTTTGCCCAGCGGTATGTTACACCTGCAGAGATGGCCCAACCCTTGTCGTTGAAACCGCTGTTGTAGGTGTACATGCCGCGCAGAGTATAGTTGCGGTTAGCAGCAGCCACTGAAGCATAGTGTCCAGTCTGCATGCTTCCTGCACGGAAATCGTAATTGTTGCTGCCGCCCATGCCTGTCATGGAGTAGCTGTTGCCCTCGAACGGGAGGGCAAAGTCCACATTGCGTGAGAAACGGTTCAGACCGCCGATGTTCGAAAAGCGGAACTGTCCGTTCTCCATGTCATTCATCGGGGCACCGTTGATGTAGACATCGTTGTACTTCTGGTTGAAAGCACGGTAACGATAACGCATGGGCGAGAACAGGTATCCTGCTTCTGCTGCAAAAACGTTGCTGTTAGAATTGAGGATGGTGACGTTTTGGGACATGTCATCGTCCTCACCCAACTGTGCTTCGGTGAAAGTGAAAGCGTTTTCGTCCAGTCCCTGTGCTACCTTTTGCTCCACATTGTTTTGGGCAAAGGCAACAGGACTGTAGCAAAGCGCCATCATCGCTAATTTAACCTTTTGTTGCATAGTTTGATTTTTGTTACTAATAATATATGGTGTGCAAAGTAACTAAAAAAAAACTAAAAAAGAAAGCTTTTCGTTTGAAAATTTCATTACAGGCGAATATTTATTCGTATTGTTACAATTATTTAGGATTAAATCGCTAATTTTGCAGTTAACAAGGGTACTTGTCGCCAGTTAGGTGTGTCCCCCTATATATAAAAAAGGTGTAAAACAACAAAAACTATAACAACTTATGAAAAGACATTTTCTATTTTTGGCAGTCTTGTTGCTTATCAACTTGACAGTTGCTGCCCAGAGAAAGTTTGCTGCCTATGCGGTAGGCTTCTACAATCAGGAAAACCTCTTCGACACCTGTCATGACGAAGGCAAGAATGACTACGAGTATCTTCCTGCCAAGGGGTGGAACGGCATGAAGTACACCAACAAGTTGCGCAACATGGCAAAGGTGCTCGCCGATATGGGTACAGACAAGTTGCCGAAGGTGGGGTGCGCTTTCATCGGTATGGCTGAGGTAGAGAACCACAAGGTGCTTGACGCCCTCATCGAGCAGGAACCGCTGAAGGCTCGCGGCATGAAGTATTGCCACATAGAGGGACCCGACCGCCGTGGTATTGACTGTGCGTTGCTTTACAATCCTGCTCTCTTTACCGTAAAGAACGTGAAGCTGGTGCCTTACGTGCAGGAGAAAGCAAAGGACAGCACCTTCTATACTCGTGGATTCCTTACCGTACGTGGTGAACTGGCAGGGGAGGATGTGGCTGTCATCGTGTGCCACTGGCCCAGCCGTTTCTCCACTTCCTTTTATCGTGAGTCGGGTGCCCGCCAAACCAAGGCTGTAAAGGACAGTCTGCTGCGTCTGAACAAGGACATGAAAGTGTTCGTGATGGGCGACATGAACGACGACCCTACCAACAAGAGTATGCACGACGTGTTGCAGGCCAAGGCAGAAATCAGTGAGGTGGGAGCTGACGACATGTACAATCCCTGGTACAATATTCTCGCCAAGGAAGGAAAGGGCACACTGTTCTATAACGGCAGTTGGAACCTCTTCGACCAAATCGTCGTTACCCCCAACCTGCTGAACAAGGATGCCAAGCACAAAGACTATTCCACACTGAAGTATTTTGCCCATCAGGTGTTCCGTCGCGACTACCTTATCCAGCAGGACGGACAGTACAAGGGTGCTCCTCTTCGTACGCAGGCCGGAGGAAGATGGCTTAACGGATACAGCGACCACCTGCCCGTCGTAATGTACCTCGTCAAAGAGGTGAAACGTTAAGGGCGGTTCACAATCTATGGAAATAGAGAGCCATCTGGGGGAAATAGAGAGTCATCCTTTCGAACCTTGGCTGCCGGAGAATGCCCGTCTGTTGATGCTTGGCACCTTCCCGCCGGCACCCAAGCGGTGGAGCATGGCGTGGTATTACCCCAACTACCAGAATGACATGTGGCGCATCTTCGGTCACATCTATTTCGGTGACAAGATGCACTTTGTAGACGAGCAGAACAAGACATACAGGCTGGAACTGCTCAAGGCGTTCTTGCGGGAGAAAGGCGTTGCGCTCTACGACACGGCACAGAAGGTGATACGTATGCGCAACACAGCCAGCGACAAGGACCTCAAGATAGTGGAGCCTTCCGACCTTGATGCCCTGTTGCATGCCCTACCCCGATGTAGGGCTGTGCTTACGGCAGGGCAGTTGGCTACGCAGGTGTTCTTGCACCACTACGGCATTACTGCCGTGCCGCCCATGGGAGGCTACGTGGAGTTTGGCTTCGAGGGGCGTAGCCTCCGCCTTTACCGCATGCCGAGCAGTAGCCGTGCCTACCCCCTGGCGTTGGAAAAGAAGGCTGCCTACTATAAGCAGATGTTTGATGAAATATTGTAACGAACGATAAGAAAAAGATATGGACAAGGACAAGATAACCATTATCGGTATTGCCGGCGGAACAGGCTCGGGCAAGACCACCGTTGTGAAGAAAATCGTGGAGGCATTACCGCCGCATTATGTGGCTGTAGTACCACTCGACTCCTATTACAACGACACGACAGGCATGACAGACGAGGAGCGCCATGCCATCAACTTCGACCATCCCGATGCCTTCGACTGGAAACTGCTGCACAAGCAGTTGGCCGACCTGCGTAACGGCATTGCCATAGAGCAGCCCACGTACAGTTATCTGAAGTGTAACCGCGAGAAGGAGACCATTCATGTGGAACCAAAACCGGTTATTATCATTGAGGGTATCATGACATTGCTCAACAAGAAGTTGCGCGACCTCATGGACCTGAAGGTTTTTGTGGATGCCGACCCTGACGAGCGTCTTATCCGCAACATACAGCGTGACACGATAGACCGTGGACGTACGGTGTCTATGGTGGTAGACCGCTACCTCGCTGTGCTCAAGCCCATGCACGAGCAGTTTATCGAACCCACCAAGCGCTATGCAGACATCATCATTCCGCAGGGCGGCGAGAATGTAAAGGGCATCGGTATCCTTTGCCGTTATGTGGAGGGACTGGTTAAGGACCTTAAGTAATGTGTAAGAAATAACTTGCGCAGTTCCTCCTAATAAAGGCGTGTCCTGAAAATCCATCAAAGGTGGATTTCAGGACACGCCTTATTTCTTTCCTCTACTTTCTTCTACTTTCCGGGATGACGGGAGTAGGGATTTTTTTGTGAAACTGCAAAAAGTTATTTTACCGTTACTTTTTTCTTTCCGATGATGTAGACACCCTTTGGCAGTGTGCTGCTGTCTGTTCCGGCGTATCTACCGTCAAGGGTGAAGATGCGCTTGTCGGTGGAGTCGGCTGTGCCGGAGTTGGCATCGGTATGGTTAATGCCTGATGCATAGTCCTTGAGATAGTCGAAAGAGACGGTGCCGTTCTCCTCTTTGATGTTGTAGAGCAGATTACTCATGGTCACTTCTTTCGTCTCGTTGTTTACCACTCTGCTGTTGAGCGTCACTTCCGTCAGACTTGTTACATTATTTCTTCCTGGGAACGGGTCTCCGTAGTGGCTCTGGGCATATTCTTTATAGGTGTATTGTAGGCCGTCACCTGCCAGGTATCCGTTAATGATGATGCCGTCGGCGGGCAGAATTGTTACGTTGGGAGCGCCAGGTGTGTTGTTCAACTTGTTGCCCAGGTTTACCTCTCCTTCATAGTCTATGCGCTGTATCAGCAGTCCGTGAGTGGGGTACCCTCTCCACCAGCCATCCCTCTGGAGATTTTGCAACAACAGGTACTGGGTGTCGCCAGGTGCCTCTATCTTGTAAACCTTCTTGCTGTTGTAGTAGGGTTCCATAGTGATCTGTCGGGCATTTCCGTCCAGTGTCTCTATGTCGATGTTCCACTCCATTACGCTTGTCTCCCAAGGAGAGTAGGCATTTGGCAAGTATCCCTCGTTCATATATTCGCCTGCATCCATGAGATCCCAGAACTCCGGACTTTGGTTGTTTACGTATGCAGCCGGATTGGTGGCGTAGAGGTCGGGAATGCCGAGACAGTGGGTAAACTCATGGCAGACCACACCCATGCCCGTGATGTATTTGCCATCCTCGCCGTCGGGGGTAGGATTCAGTTCGCTTGCCATGGTATAGTTGGCTACATGCTGACCGTCTCCTATATCTATGTTAGAACTTGTCTTCGCCCAGATGGTGTTGGCGTCACCACCGTTGTTCTGGCCTAACCCGGCATAGATAAAGTAGATGAGGTCTGTCTGTCCGTCGCCGTCCTGGTCGTAGTCTTTGAGGTTGACACCTAACTCAGACTGTGCCAGTTGGCAGGCTTCCTTTATCATGTCTGTAAAATAGATGTCATGCTTACTGCCGCTGTCTTGTCCGTAATAGGCATAGTTATTTGCGAGCGTTACCACGCCAGCCACATCAAACTGTGGAGCGTATTCCTCGTTGCTCATCGCCTTGAAGTACTCCTTTACACTTCCGTAGTTGGTGCCCTTGCTGTTGTAGTAGTCGGTAAGAGCTGCGGGGGCTTCTGCGTTCATTTCCGCATTGAAGAAGTAGTCGAACACCGTTTTGGGGTCATTCGAAACGAATTTCAGGTCATCGAACTGTACCAGAATGACGAGAGCCTTGGGGGTGCCTGTATGCGGAAAGTATTTTTTGTTGGTACTGATAGTAGATGCGTTGGCTTTGGCGAGTGCTGTCCACTCATCGCTGGCAGTACTGAGAAATTTCGCTTTGTCCTGCAAGGAGACGGCTTTCCTCTCCGTAGCATTGCGGTTGGCGGAGTTGTGTGCCAACTGCGGGGTGGCCTTCAGCGTGCCGTCGGTTTCCACCTGAGCCACATAATAATACTTTCCTACGGGAACGAGCAGCGTGCCGTCTTCGGCAGTTGTCCAGTGGAAGTTCTCGTCACCGTGTGTGTAGACGGTGAGTGTGGTGCCGTCGCTCTGCACGACGTTCCTTGGCTTAGGATTTGCCTTGGCAGCAAAAGTGGCGGTTGTCCCTATAAGGAACAAGGCTGTAGTCAGTAATAGTTTTTTCATCTTGTTTCGGTATGATCGGAGAAATACTCTTGTTCTTATCTTTTACAACTATCCTAAGATTCCAGCTTCCGGTATTTCCCGAAAGTGGTTATCTATAATAATATTGTCCTTTCTTCTGCGTCTGGTGTCCAAACTCGATGGCATGATGGGGGCAGTGGTGGTAACAGCAGAAGCAAGTAAGGCAGTCGGGGTTGTGCTTCCATGTGGGGTATTTCCCTTTGCCGCCGTCTATGTCGTTTACGGGGCAGACATTGGCACAGATGCCGCACTTGACACACTTGTCTTGGGTAACGTGAAACCGTTTGTCGGTAATGAGTACATGTTCGAAGAAACCGCCCACCACCTGTGTCATCATCCACGGCCAGAAACCCTTGGTGAGCCGGAAGACGCCTTCCTTCCTGTCGATGATGTTCGCCAAGTATTCGTCCAGGTCGTGTGATGCTTTATCCTTCTTGCGCCTTTCCTTCTCTTTGGGGTCTACGTCCATGAAGGGCAGTCCTACATACGATTCAGGCATGATGAGCGAATAGGCAGACGCGACCTTCCTTATCCCCATTGCGGCAAGAGAGTCGTTCGAAGCGATGCACCTGTCGAGATTCTCTATCGTCAATCCGATGCTGTCGCCAGCCGTACAGACCGCATAGGCAAAGGGAGTGTGAGGGGTGTTGTTAGTCGGCGTGCTGGATGGTGTGCTGTCAGCGGTGTTGCCAGTGGCTGGCACGATGCGCAGAAGTGCAATAAAGTTGCGTACCAGTCTTGGTACCCTCCATCCGTGAACGGGAAAAACAAAGCCGACACGCTCACCTTCCTTCAGGGTATAAGTCCTGCAGCCGGCTTTGCCGTTCGCCTTCATCAGCCTCATCTCTTCGGCTATGTCTACGAGGTTGTCGTGTGTGGCAGAGGCTATCCTGTAGGCAGCCCACTTTGTGTTGCCGGTACCCGAGAAATAGAAAATCATTTCTTGCTGCTGGTTGCTTCGGTCATGACGCCCTCGATGAAGAGACGTGTCATTTCCACGTTTCCGTTGCTGCGTACTGTAATGCTCTTCTTGAAGTGGCCGGGCCAGGTGCCCTTGCTGTTGTATGTAACCATAATCTCTCCCTTTTCGCCTGGAGCGATGGGCTGTTTGGTATACTTGGGGATGGTGCATCCGCAACTTGCGATGGCCTGGTTGATGATGAGCGGTTTGTCACCTACGTTGGTGAAGGAGAAAGCCACCTTGTGGGTAGTCTCAGTTTCGGGGAAAGACCCGAAGTTGTGTGTCACCTTGTCAAACTTGATTTCAGCCTGTGCGCATGCATTGGCGGCTATACCCATGAGCATGGTCAGTGCCAGTATTGTCTTTTTCATATTTTTCGTGCTTTTTATTATGTTCTCGATATGTTTATCAGGCTGTTGCCTGTTTCTATTTGGATGCAAAATTAAGCATAAAGTTTAGGATTCTTTTGTTTTTTACATTATTTAGTAAATAAGAACACGCCTATGCGGTTTAGATGCTCTGAAATAGCCCCTCGCATTACCTCGTAAAATCAAGAGGTTCGAACCTTTTTCGAGAAAGGTTCGAACCTTTCGTGCAAAAGGTTCGAACCTCGATGAAAAAGGGGGTTGCACACGAAGCCAATTTTGCCACAGAGTTAGTGTCGGTTTTATTGGTTTGTGTTCGGGATGCGTTCGGGATGCGTTCGGGATGCCTTAGGAGGTACGGTGCCCTCGCCGACCCACATAGTTCCGATACTTTATGATGGTACAGCGGGGGCGCGGTACTCCTATGGTTTCTGCAATTCATCCCCCATTCTGCATCAGAGATAAGCCTTGAGGTATTTCCCTGTCAGGCTTCCCTCGCATGCTGCTACCTCTTCGGGAGTGCCGGCTATTACCAAGTTGCCGCCCTTGTTGCCGCCTTCAGGACCGAGATCGATAATGTAGTCGGCACACTTGATGACGTCGAGGTTGTGCTCGATGACCAGAACGGAGTGGCCCCGTTCGATGAGCGCATCGAAAGCATGCAGCAGTCGCTTGATGTCGTGGAAGTGGAGTCCTGTGGTAGGTTCGTCGAAGATGAAGAGTGTAGGCTCCTGCGTCTCCCTGCCAATGAAGTAAGCCAACTTGACACGCTGGCTTTCGCCGCCGGAGAGCGTGCTCGAGTTTTGTCCCAACTTGATGTAGCCCAGTCCTACCTGCTGCAGCGGCAACAGGCGGTTTACGATGGTGCGGCAATTGTCAAAGTCGTCTTTGTGCACTTGCAGCTTCTCGTTGCTGAAGAACTCGATGGCCTCGCTTACCGTCATGTCGAGCACCTCGCAGATACTCTTTCCGCCATACGTCACCTCCAGGATGTCATGCTTGAAACGCTTGCCCTTACATGCCTCGCACTGCAGCACGAGGTCGGCCATAAACTGCATTTCGATAGTAACATATCCGGCACCCTTGCACTCCTCGCATCTGCCACCCTCGGCATTGAACGAGAAGAACTGCGGTGAGAATCCCATCTGCCGTGCCAACGGTTGTGCTGCATATAGCGAACGGATGGCATCGTACGCCTTCAGGTAGGTGGCGGGGTTAGAGCGTGTACTCTTGCCTATGGGGTTCTGGTCTACAAACTCCACGTGCTTTATAGCTTTCAGGTCGCCCCCTATGGAGCTGTGTTCTCCCGGAGCGTCTGCCACAAGGTCGAGCTGACGGCGCAGGGCAGGGTAGAGGATGCCCTTTACCAGCGACGACTTTCCCGAACCGGACACTCCCGTTACGACGGTGAAGACATTGAGCGGTATGCGGACGTCGATACCCCGCAGGTTGTTCATTCTTGCCCCCTTTATCTCTATAAACCTGTTCCATGCACGGTGAGTTGCCGGGCGCGTTATCTCCTCGCGATGGGTAAGGTACTGTATGGTGTGGCTTTCCGGATATTTGGTAGCGAGTGCCTTTTGCTGTTCGCTGTCGTTGGCGGCAAACTCCGAGGCAGGTCCGGCGTACACCAGTTTTCCGCCCAGTCGGCCGGCATCGGGCCCTATGTCGATAAGGTAGTCGGCAGCCCGCATTATTTCCTCGTCGTGCTCCACCACCACCACCGTGTTGCCCATCTGCTGCAGTTCGCGCAATACCTTGATGAGTCTGTCGGTATCGCGACTGTGCAGTCCGATGCTCGGCTCGTCGAGAATGTAGATGCTTCCCACGAGCGAAGAGCCCAGACTGGTGGTAAGGTTGATGCGCTGGCTTTCTCCTCCCGATAGCGAATTGGACAGACGGCCTAAGGTAAGATACCCCAGTCCTACGTCGAGGAGGAACTGCAACCGGTGGGTTATTTCTGCCAGCAACCGTTTGCTCACTTCCTTCTCGTGCTCTGACAGTTGGAGCTTGCCAAACCATTCCGCCAGTTGGGTAATGGGCATGTCTACCAGTTGGGTGATGTCCTTGTCGCCCACTTTGACGTATGTAGCCTCCTTCTTCAGTCTCGACCCGTGACATTCGGGGCACACGGTCTTTCCTCTGAAACGGCTCATCATGACACGGTACTGTATCTTGTACTGGTTCTCTTTCACCATCTGGAAGAAGGCGTCTATGCTCACTTGGTCGTACTTGTCCCTGCTCTTCTCGTTGGGCAGTCCGTGCCAAAGCCAGTCCTTCTCCTTCTGCGACAGTTCGTAGTAGGGCTTGAAGATGGGGAAGTTGAAAGGTTCGGCCCTTCGGATAAACTCCTTGAGCCACATGCCCATCTTCTCGCCGCGCCAACATACCACACACCCGTCGTACAGGCTTAGCGACGTGTCGGGGACGACGAGCTTCTCGTCTATGCCTATCACGCTGCCGAAACCCTCACACATGGGGCATGCTCCGAGCGGAGAGTTGAAGGCGAACATATTGTCGGACGGCAACTCGAAAGTCATTCCGTCCGCCTCGAAACGGGTGGAGAAGTCGTAGACAATGTTGCTGGGAAGGAACACGAGTCTGCAGGTGCCGTCGCCTTCATAGAAAGCCGTCTCAGCCGAGTCGGTAAGTCGGCTCACGGCATCTTTCTCCTCGCTTACCGATGCACGGTCTATGACGAGGTAAATCTCCTTGTTCTGGCTGCTTAGTGCATCTTTCAGCTTCCTGCCTTCCATCTGCAGCAACTCCTGGTTGTCTGCCTGTTCCATGAAGTCATCAATGCGTACAAAGTCGCCCTGCACCATGATGCGCGCATAGCCCTGCTGCATGTAGGTGGTAAGTGCCGTGTCCAACTTCCTGTCGTCGGCAACCTGCAGCGGTGCCAGGATGCAGAACTTGGTGCCCGGGGAGTACTGCCGGGTACAGGCGATGATGTCTTCCGTGGTGTGGCGTTTAACCTCTTGTCCGCTGATGGGCGAGAAGGTCTTGCCTATGCGGGCAAAGAGGAGTCGCAGGTACTCGTATATCTCGGTGCTGGTACCCACGGTGGACCGTGGATTGCGTGCTATTACCTTTTGCTCGATGGCTATGGCAGGCGGCAGACCCTTGATGAAGTCGCACTCCGGTTTGCCCATGCGTCCGAGAAACTGGCGTGCATAACTGGAAAGGGACTCTACGTATCTCCGCTGTCCTTCGGCATAAAGCGTGTCGAAGGCCAGGGACGACTTTCCCGAGCCGGAGACACCAGTGATGGCAACAAATTTGCCTTGTGGTATCTTTATATCGATGTTCTTGAGGTTGTTGGCTCTGGCGCCTTTAATTTCGATGTATTTCTCTTTGCCCATTTTTTTCTTTTTATTTCCCCCTTTTTTACCTTTTTACTTTTTTACCTTTTTCCCTCTTTACTCATGGTGATAAGGTTCCCCCTTGATGATGGTACACGCCCTGTAGATGGCTTCGGTGAAGATAAGTCTTACCATCTGGTGAGAGAACGTCATTCGGGAGAGCGAAAGCATCTCGTCGGCACGCTTGTAGACAGCATCAGAGAAACCGTATGGTCCGCCGATGACAAAAACCAGTCGGCGAGCCGTGGCCTGCTTGCGCTCCAGCCACTGTGCCAGTTCTATGCTGCGCGGCTCCTTGCCCCGTTCGTCCATCAGTACCACCGTGTCAGACGGTTGTATCAGCTTGAGAATCATCTCGCCCTCCCGTTCCTTCTGTTGCTCCTGGCTGAGGCTCTTGGTGTTTTTCAGTTCGGGAATGGTGGTGATGGAAAACGGCATGTAGTGGGCTATGCGGCCCGCATAGTCGTCGATGCCTGCCTGAAAGTGTTTGTCGGTGGTTTTTCCTACCAGTATGAGTTCTGTCTTCATCGCAGTTATTTTGTTATGGAGAGGGTAATCTGTTGGGGTTATCAACGTGCAAAGATAGGCAAAAACGGGGAGATAACAAAAAAAACATCGAAAAGCTACCCATATTCCCTCTTTTTTTTATACATTTGCATCCATGAAGTTTTCCATGCGATAGGTATCTTCTGTTATTACTGACCCAATATCTGAAAAATAAAATATCATGACCCCTCATCCCCTCCTTATCCGATGCTCGCTGTCGGCCCTTTTTGGAGTAGCCCCGCTTGGCGTCTCGGCACAGCGTGTAGACCCCGTGTCCTTCGTGTCTTTCGACTCGCTGACCGTACCCAATGCCAACAAGATAGTAGAATCGGACTTTACGAAGAAAGGCGTACTGAACAGTGCCCTGGACGCCCTGAGCGGCAAGGCAGCAGGTGTGAATGTTACGAGCGACGGCTCTGACCGCATCGCCATGCTCAATTCGGTGCGTGTGCGCGGTACCACGTCCATTATGGGCGGCAACGACCCGCTGGTCATCATCGACGGCGTAACGAGCGATGTGTCGTCCCTCGCCTCTATCTATCCAGCCGACATAGAAAGTTTCACCGTGCTGAAGAATGCCTCAGAGACCGCAAAGTACGGGTCGCGCGGAGCATCGGGCGTAATACAGGTCAAGACAAAGAAGGGCACGGGCAAGGGATTCCAGATTTCCTATGACGGCAGCTTTGGCGTGGAGGCCATGTACAAGAGTCTGAAGATGCTCAGTGCCGCCGAGTATGCTGCCGCAGTCCGTGAGAGGGGACAAGATTATTACGACAAGGGGTACGATACCGATTTCCATAAGGCTATTACCCGTACCGGCATTCTGCAGAACCATTATCTGGCGTTCAGCGGAGGCTCGCCACAGTCTAACTATCGTGCTTCGTTCGGATACATAGGCAACAGCAGTATCATACGCAGCAAGGGATACAATAATCTTGTGGCCAAGATAGATGTGGAGCAAAAGGCATTCGAGGACCGCCTGAAGGGCGAGTTCGGAGTGTTCGGTTCGACATTCAAGAACAACGGACTCTATAATGCGCAGGGATTCTTCTATTCGGTAGCTGCCATGAACCCCACTTGCCCCTATGAAGGGCAAAACGGAGAATGGCAGAAAAACAGCGATGCCTCGCAGTTGACCGCTCCCGGTGCCATGATACAGATGGCCGACGATACGAAGAACATGAACTTCAATGCCCATCTGCGACTTGCCTACGACATCATCAACCGGAAGGATGCTGACGGCAAAAAACACTACCTGGGAATCTCGGCATTCGGCTCTTACAGCTATTCCTCCAACGAGGACGACCAGTTCTTCCCCACCTGGACCTGGTCGCACGGACGTGTGTACCGTGGCGAGGCAAAAAGCCAGGAATGGCTCGGCAATATGACGGTCGACTTTCTGCGTTCATGGAACATCCATACGCTGAAGGCCATGGTGGGCGTGGAGTATCAGAAAGATACGAAAACGGGCTTCTGGACAACATCCTCCGGACTGACAACCAACACCATGGGCTATGACAATCTCGGTGCAGCCTCCTCGCGTCTGTATGGGGAGACGGACAGTTATCGTCAAGACCCGGCTTTGGCTTCGGTTATGGGGAGTGCCGATTATACGTTGCTCGACCGTTACACGCTGTCACTCTCGTTGCGCGGTGACGGTTCGTCCATGGTGGGCGAAGACCATACATGGGGATTTTTCCCTTCGGTGTCCCTGGCATGGGATGTGAAGAAGGAAGCGTGGCTCAGACCTCTGCGTGCCGTCTCCATGCTTAAGTTGCGTACCGGGTATGGACGCACGGGAAACCTCGGCGGCATTTCCTCTTACGCCACGCTCAGTACCGTGCGCCAGAACGGCATCGTTTCTGTAGGCAGTTCGCCGACGGTGACGCTGGGAAAATTGCGCAACAACAACCCGGACCTGAAGTGGGAGACACGGTCCACCTGGAACATCGGTGCCGACCTCGGGCTTTGGCAAGACCGCATCGTACTTACGGCAGAGTACTATTACTCCAAGACCACAGACATGCTCTATGCCTACGATGTGCCTGTACCTCCCTTTGCCTATGACAAGCTGCTGGCAAATATCGGTTCTATGTCCAACAAGGGACTGGAACTTGGACTCTCCGTCAGTCCTGTAAGGCGTAAGGATATGGAACTGAACGTCAATGTCAACCTTGCCTGGCAGAAAAATAAGTTGATTTCGCTGAGTGGCGAATATGCAGGTATGCAGATGTCGGCTGCCGAAGTGACGGCTATGGGGGCAGTGACAGGTGCGGGGCAGCACGGCGGATACAACAATGTGTTGTACCAGATTGTGGGCCAGCCTCTCGGTGTGTTCTATTTGCCCCATTGCAAGGGACTCATAGAGGACGGCAACGGCCATTACCGTTACGACATAGAAGACCTGGACGGCAACGGAACGGTAGACCTCAGCGATGGCGGCGACCGCTACATTGCGGGGCAGGCTACGCCCAAGGTGACACTCGGCTCCAATATCAGTTTCCGCTATCGCGACTGGTACCTGTCGCTGCAGATGAACGGCGCTTTCGGCCACAAGATATTCAACGGTACCGGACTGGCGTACACCAATATGTCGAGCTTCCCCGACTATAATGTACTGCAAGGTGCTCTCGAGAAAAACATCGTAGACCAGAATGTTTCCGACTACTGGCTGGAGAAGGGCGACTATGTCAACTTCGAGTATCTCACCCTTGGTTACAACGTGCCGCTCAGCGGCAAGGGACTGGTGCAGTCGCTGCGCATAGCTGCCAGTATCAGCAATCTTGGTACCATTACCTCGTACAGCGGACTCACACCCATGATAAACAGTTATGTGGTAAACGGCACGCTGGGAATAGACGACAAGCGTACCTATCCGCTCTACCGTACCTACTCCATAGGTGTTAGTATCCAGTTCTAAACTCCATTCCATACAGTATGAAACGACTTACAACAAAAATCCTCATAGCCCTGATGGCAACGCTCCCCCTTGTTTCCTGCCTTGACGAACACCCGCGCGACCAGGTAGACGAGAATGAAATATACAACTCGGCCACCGGCATCTATGTCAATGCCGTGGCCACCTTATATAATTATATAGGAGGCTCGGAAGAGAGTGAAGGACTGCAGGGCACGTGCAGGGGAATATACGACTATAATACGCTCACCACCGACGAGGCAATCATCCCCATACGTGGTGGCGACTGGTACGACGGAGGTTACTGGAATGCCCTGTTTCAGCACAAGTGGAGCCCCGAGGACGAACCGCTCTACAACACTTGGAAATACCTCTTCCGTACCATTGTGCTCTGCAACAATTCGCTCGATGTCATCCAGAAACATGCCGATATCCTTACAGACTACCAGTTGCAGGATTTTCGCAGCGAGGTGCGGGCAGTGCGTGCGCTGTTTTATTATTATGCCATGGACATGTTCGGCCGTATCCCCCTTGTCGTTTCCGAGACAGAACAGCAGGCTAATCCTCAGTTGCAGAAAGCACAGGCAGAGCGTAGCGAAGTGTTCCATTTCGTTTATAACGAACTGTTGAGCGTGGTTCCTTGTCTTACAGAGGAACGTAGTAACAACGAGGGAGACTACTATGGGCGTATGACGGCTCCTGTGGCATATTTTCTCCTTGCCAAACTGGCTCTCAATGCCGAGATTTATACCTATGACGACTGGACCAAAGGGTATGACTACCGCCCCGACGGCAAGCTCATCTATCTGTACACGGATGATGGCAGCAGACTGAATGCCTGGGAGACGTGCATATATTATTGCGAACGCCTGAAAGAAGCTGGATACAAGTTGGAAACGGACTATGGATTTAACTTCTCTGTCCATAATGAGACTTCCGCAGAGAATATCTTTACGATTCCTATGGACAAGAACTTCTATTCGGCACAGTTCCACTATCTGTTCCGTTCACTGCATTATGTGCATGCTTCAGCATTGGGACGTGGAGGTGAGAACGGTACCTGTGCCACACGCTCCACGATGTGGGCGTACCATTACGGACAGGAGGACCAGGACAATCGTTGCAGCTACAACTTTGAGGCAGGTCCTATAACAGTGGATGGGAAAGACGTGATGCTCGACAATGGTGAGGTGCTGGCCTATCTGCCTTTTACCGTGGAGCAGAACCTTACCAACAGTCCCTATATCAAGACAGCGGGTGCCAGAATGAAAAAATATGAAACAGACCGCAATGCCTACATGGACGGAAAGTTGCAGGGCAACGACATCGTGTTGTTTCGTTATGCCGATGCGCTGCTCATGGAGGCAGAGGCTAAAGCGCGTAACGGGCAGAGCGGAGCAGAAGAAATGAATGCAGTGCGCAGTCGTGTACACATGCCTGAAAGGGAGGCCACGCTTGACAACATCTTGGAGGAGCGTCTCCTCGAACTGGTATGGGAGGGATGGCGCAGACAGGACCTTGTGCGTTTCGGTAAATTTACCGATGCTTACGACATGCGCGAGTCGCTTCAGGGAGAGGAGTCGGGCTACACTACCGTCTTCCCTATTCCGCACAAGTGCATCTATCTCAATCCGGCTCTGGAGCAGAATAAGGGCTATGAATAGGATTGGGGGTAACATTACGTACGTCCATAGTTCAACGCACGTAC
>CAVCGV010000012.1:0-17329 GCA_963601815.1 bacterium | reverse complement strand
CACGTACGTCCATAGTTCAAGGAAATGTACATGAAAACAAAAAATGGGGATGTGCCAGAATTGACACATCCCCATACTTGTATCTTCTATAGAAGTTCTTTTTAGTAGAACTTGAAATAGTTGCGTGCGTTGTTGTAGGAAATATCCTCAACCATGCGTGAGAGGCTCTCCATGTCGTTAGGCAGCAAACCACGCTCCACATCGTTGCCGAGGAGGTTACAGAGCAGACGGCGGAAGTACTCGTGGCGTGGGTAGCTCAAGAACGAACGTGAGTCGGTGAGCATACCAACAAAGCGGCTCAGCAGACCGAGCACAGAGAGTGCATTCATCTGGCGTGTCATACCATCGAGCTGGTCGTTGAACCACCAGCCGGAACCAAACTGAATCTTACCGGGGCAAGAACCGTCCTGGAAGTTGCCGAGCATAGTGGCGATAACCTCGTTGGCGCATGGATTCAGTGTGTAGAGGATAGTGCGTGTCAACTTGCCTTCCACGTTCAGTTCGTTGAGGAAGTGGCTCATTGCCTTGGCTGTGGTAAACTCACCGATGGAGTCGAAACCTGTATCAGCACCCAGCTTGTTGTACATCAGTGTGTTGTTGTCGCGGATGGCACCATAGTGATATTGCTGTGTCCAGTCGGCAGCATAGTCCATTTCAGCGCAAACCTTCAGGAATGCGTGCTTGTATTGGCGTACCTCCACGTCTGAAAGCTGCTGGCCGCGCATAGCCTTGGAGAAGATGGTCTCAATCTGTGAGTCGGTATAAGCCTCGTCGTAGAATTCCTCGATACCGTGGTCGCTAAGTTTGCAACCGTTCTCGGTAAAGAAGTCGTGGCGCTTCTGCAGAGCGTCAACAGCGTCCTTGAAGGTGGTAACGGTAACGCCGGCTACCTCGCCGAGCTTGTTCATGTATTCTGCAAACTCTGGTTTCTCGATGTTCATAGCCTTGTCAGGACGCCAAGCCGGAATCATCTTGATTTCGAAACCGCTCTCGCGTGTCTGCTTGTGGAAACGCAGGTCATCGATGGGGTCGTCTGTAGTGCAGACACACTCCACATTGTAACGGCGCATAAAGCCGCGGGCTGTATATTCGGGCTGCTGCAACTTCTCGTTACACTCGTCGAATATTTCGCGAGCTGTTTTGGGGCTGAGCTGTTTCTCGATGCCGAAGGCTGTCTTCAGTTCCAGGTGTGTCCAGTGGTACAGAGGGTTGCGGAATGTATAAGGTACGGTCTCGGCCCACTTTTCGAACTTCTCCCAGTCGGTAGTGTCGGTACCTGTGCAGAAACGCTCGTCTACACCGTTGGTACGCATGGCACGCCACTTGTAGTGGTCACCGCCAAGCCACAACTCGGTAATGCTCTTGAACTTGTGGTCGTTGGCCACCATCTCGGGGATGAGGTGGCAGTGGTAGTCGATGATAGGCATCTTGGCCGCATGGTCGTGGAACAACTCCTGCGCTGTCTTGGTGTCGAGCAGGAAGTTTTCATCCATAAATTGTTTCATAATTGTAATTTAGCTTTTAAATATTGTTGTTGTTTATTAATTTGCAAATATACATTATTTTTCCCAATAAGTCATCCCTTATACCTTAATTTTTGCATTATTTTACTCAAACGATTACGCGTTGGCTGTCTTTTCTTTGGCATGGGCAGGGTGGGACTTCATAGCGTTCCGATTGCTTGGGGTATTTCTGCGAAGTGGGTGATGCGCCTGAGGCGCGGATGGTTGTATTCGGTAGTTTGTTCGTGTGCCCATGTGATGTGGAAGGGAATATGCACTGCCGCAGCTCCTATCTGTAGTGCGGGCGCAATGTCACTCTTGAAACTGTTGCCAACCATGACCAATTCGGACGGCTGGATGCCCATTCTGTCGCAGAGACGGCGGTAGGCGTCGGGTGTCTTGTTGCTGACAATCTCCACCAGGTCGAAGTAGCGGTGCAGGCCGGAACGCCACAGTTTGTTTTCCTGGTCTTTCAACTCGCCCTTTGTAAAGACAGCCATGAGGTAGCGGTCCTGTTTGCCCTCGAAAAGGTATTGTAGGGTCTGCTCCACTTCGGGCAGAGGCGTGGTGTTAAGGCGGAGGAGGCTTTTGCCCAAATGTACTATCTTTCCGATGGTGGAGGCGGGTACCTTGCCTTGGCTCACACTGATGGCATTTTCCACCAACGAGATGGTGAATGCCTTGCAGCCGTACCCTAAGTCTTCCATATTCGCCGTCTCGGTATTGAAGAGTGCAGCGGAAATTTCTTCCTTACTGCCGTAGTCGGCAAGGAGTTCGCAGTATGCTTGCTCCACGTCTTCGAAGTGGTTTTGCAGTGCCCAAAGCGTGTCGTCTGCATCGAAGGCTATGGCGCGTATGTTTTCTATTTTCTCCATGAGTCTTGTTGGTTTTTCTTTTTTCCGTTGTTTACCTTAATTTTCTGGTTATACGCCATGAGGATTCCCACCACCATAGAGTAGCTCTTGCGTCCCCCTTCCACCTTGTTGCCACGCAGATACCATTCATATATGATGTCCTGTACGTAGTCGATTGCTTTGATGCGCTTGTTTTGCCAATAGAGGCGATCTGTGCACAGCAATTGTCTTATCTCGGGGCGGAGGCGATTGACGAAAGTGTCACACTCTTTGTCGCCGAGGAGGAAGTATACATTATTTATAATGTGTGGCAGGATGTTGTAATATCCGCTGAAACGTGTCTTCTTGTCAGCAGAAGCCGTACAGACGGCATAAGCATAGAAGTTGGCCTCTCCTTCGTTGGCGATGCCCAACCAGTGGGAGAATTCGTGCGCATAGGTAAATGGATAGTTATGCGCCAGGATATCTGCATTGAGTGTGAACTCGCAGAAGAAGGGGCCCATGCTGCCCGTTACGCCTGCCATACTGCTGAGCGGCGAGAATAGCATGGTCTTGACCTTGGGATGCGCACAGAAGGGGGTGTTGATGCCCATGGCCTTGTGGTCGAGCTGCCGGTAGACTTCAGGAATGCGCCGTGATACGTTTTCTTTTTCTTCCTCTTCTGTTGTGAGGCGTTCAGCCGTATAGTATGTATTGATACTGTCGGCGTAATCATAGGCAAACTGTCGAAAGTCTTCTTCCGACACCTCTGCGTAAGTCATGTGCATGCGCTGATAGATGTTCGACTGCGAGTAGGACAGTCCCCATGCCACATAAAACCATACATATATCCACATAAGATATTCCCCTACAGGCAGCAGGGCCTTGCGCCATTTAGTGTGGCGGCAGAACTTCGAATAAAATGGAAATACAATGCAGACCGTTATGCTTGCGGCAATGAACAGGTCGCCTATGGCAAAAGGAAAGAGTCCGGAAAAGGACGAGAGCACGCTGCCTATGTGCGGATAGGCGTAGTGCACGTAAGCGTCGCCCCACCCCGTGACGGTGCGGCACAGGGTGACGCCCAGCAGGAGCGCTGCCAGTAGATAATGCCGTTTCTTTATGTTTTTTGCCAAATGTAGGAAGCTTGTAGTCCATTTATTCATACTGCAAAAGTACATAAAAAATGCGAAACGCTTGGCTGTTGACTGGAAAATCATTACTTTTGCAATGGAATAAAAACAAGTGTTATGCTGATAGACTTTGAAAAGATAGAAGAAGCCCATATCCTGGACTTCAAGGGCGGGAAGGGCATGCTCGATACCCGCAATTATGTAGACAATAAGGTGAAGATTATGTATTCTACGCTGCGTCCCGGGGCTACCACCGGTCTGCATACCCATGAGGGTAACAGCGAGGTGGTGTATGTGGTGAGCGGTACCGCTACATTTCATTATGACGGGACGGTAGAGGAAGTGCGTGCGGGACAGGTGCATTATTGCCCCATGAACCACTCCCACTATATGGAGAACCTTACCGACCATGACCTTGTCTATCTGGCCATCGTGCCCGAACATCACTAAGACGAAATGAGCGAACAGAATAATCTTTCTCCAGTAGAGCAGGCTATCCATGATGACCTGCATGGGTATCTTGTCTCTGTTGACCGTGTGGACAAGCATTTCCCCGTAGCTCCCGACATAGAAGACCTCTGGCCCAAGATAGGGGAGAGCTATCTCCCGGACGGAACAAGGGAGTTTGTTTCCTATCCTACCGTGGCTTTAGGATGGATTATGTTTGTAGGCATGGCTGTGGCGCGTTATTGGGATGACGACTGGGAGGTCTATGGCCGTGTGCCGTGTCTGTACACTTATCTGCGTGACCGTATAGACTTCGACCATATGGATGACTATATCTGCGAACGGGTGCTGATGCTGGATGCCCAGCAGAAGAGTAGTCTTACCGCCCTTGCGGCTGAGTGTGCCTCACGCACATACAACCTGTTGTGCCACCAGCATATCGAACCGGGAACCCCCGAGGCTTTCCGTGCCTTCGTGGCAGCCTTGCACCAGATGTACGTCATGGGAGCAGCCATAGAGCTCAAAACTTTGGGTTACCACATGGAGAAGTTATGAGGAAGGTAAGTGTTCCTTAACTTCCATAACTTTCCCTATTTGTAGAAACATATAAAATACAGGAGGTGGCATAAGGTTTGCCACCTCTTGTTATTTTATGAGTTGTCGCTTTTTAGAGACCGAGGCTCTTCTTGATGGCTTCGATTTTCTCGTCTGCAGCCTTGGTGCAACGGGCGTAGCAGCCACTGCACTTGAAAGACGGGTCTTTCACCTCAATATAGAACTTGATCTTAGGCTCTGTGCCTGACGGGCGAACGCTCACCTTGGTGTTGTCGTCGCAGAACCACTGCAGCACGTTGCTTGTGGCAGGCATGTCGAGCTTCTCCACACTGCCGTCGGCGTGCTTGGTCTCCAACGACTGGTAGTCCTTCCAGGTTACCACCTTGCTGCCACCCAGGTCCTGCGGAGGGTTCTGACGGAAGTCAGCCATCATCTGCTTGATTTCGTCAGCACCTGTCTTGCCAGGGCGAACGACATTCACAGTGAACTCCTTGCTGAAGCCATACTCTGCATAAATCTGCATCAAGAGGTCGTAGAGCGTCTTGCCCTGGTCTTTAGCCCAAGCGGCAATCTCGCAGATGAGGCAGATGGAAGCAGGAGCATCCTTGTCGCGTACTTTGTCGTATGGCAAGAAACCGAAGCTCTCCTCGCCGCCACCGATGTAGTCCTGCTTGCCCTCAGAGATGGCAATCTCGCGTGCAATCCACTTGAATCCGGTGTAGCAGTCGCGCAGTTCCACGTTGTTCTTCTTGGCAATCTCTGCGATAACCTCTGTGGTAACGATGGTCTTCACGAGGAAGTCTGTTGGCTTCAATTTGCCGAGCTTCTTCTTGTTCTCGATGATGTAGTAGCAGAACATCATGGCAGTCTGGTTACCATTGATAATCATCCACTCGCCCTTGTCATCACGGCAAACGATGGCCAAGCGGTCAGCATCAGGGTCTGTTGCCACTACAAGGTCGGCGTTGAGTTTGGTACCGAGCTTCATGCCGAGAGTCATGGCCTCAGCGTTCTCAGGGTTAGGCGAAACTACGGTTGGGAAGTTGCCGTCCACTACCATCTGCTCAGGAACAACGTTGATGTTCTGGAAGCCCCAAGAACGGAGGCAGAGGGGAACGATGACACGACCGGTGCCGTGCATGGCTGAGTAAACGATGTTGAGGTCCTTCTGGCGGTTGATGACATCCTGGTCGATCATGGCAGTATGAACGGCAGTCATGTAGTCGTAGTCCATTTCGCCACCGATAATCTTGATCAAGTCCCAGTTGGCCTCGAACTTCACCTGGTCGATGGTAACCTTGTTTACCTCGTTGATGATACCTTTGTCGTGAGGAGCCAACACCTGTGCACCGTCTGCCCAGTAAGCCTTGTAGCCGTTGTACTCCTTAGGGTTGTGAGAAGCAGTAACGTTTACACCGGCCTTGGCACCAAGCTGGCGGATGGCGAAGGAAATCTCAGGTGTAGGACGGAGCCCCTCGAAGAGGTAAGCCTTGATGCCGTTGGCAGAGAAGATGGCGGCAACGGTCTCGGCGAAGAGGCGGGAGTTGTTGCGGCAGTCGTGACCAACCACAACAGAGAGACCTTCCTCACCGGGGAAAGCCTTGAGGATATAGTTGGCGAAGCCTTGAGTGGCCATACCGACGATATACTTGTTCATGCGGTTAGTACCGGCACCCATGATGCCGCGCAGACCGCCCGTACCGAACTCCAGGTTCTGGTAGAAGGCATCTACGAGAGCCGATTTGTCTTCGGCGTCGAGCATAGCCTGTACTTCCTTACGTGTTTCTTCGTCAAAAGCAGGAGTGAGCCACTGCTGTGCTCTTTCCTCGCACTGCTTGATTAGTTCTGCATTGTTAGCCATAATCTAAATTTGTTTAATGTGTTTTTAGTATTTTATAAGGCAAAGATAGACAAAATATCTGACAATACAAGCAAGTTTGTCGATTTTTTATTATTTTTGCACAAGGTTTTTAGATTAGTATAATTTTTGGATAAAATGGTATTAGCTGTAGTCATGCAACTGTATTTTACGGGCATTATCATTGCCGTGTGTACATTTTTAGTTATTGGTCTATTTCACCCCATCGTGCTGAAGACGGAGTATTATACGGGCACGAAGTTCTGGTGGGTGTTTCTGGTAGTGGGTATCGGTACCATAGCCGCTGCTTTCGTGATAGAGGATGTCTTGGTGTCGGCTCTGCATGGAGTGGTAGGAGCTTCGTGCCTATGGAGCATCGGAGAACTGTTTGAGCAGCGCCACCGTTGCGAGAAGGGATGGTTTCCCAAAAATCCGAAGCGCATCGGTACGGGATACTATCGGGATGAGTTCGGGAAAGAAGAAGAGAAATAATTCAAGACGCGCTCTTGTGCAGTTTTCTTCTTATTCGTCATTTTTTTCATCGCCTTTCGCTTTGTCCTTTTTGGCCTTCTTCTTCTCTGTCTTCTTCTCAGCCTTTTTTTTGCGTTTGATGCCGAAGAGGTCGTAGAGGTTGTTGAAGTCTTTCTTCATGATGATACCGAGTCCCTGGGTGTTCAGACTGTTGCGGGTAAAGTAACGGTCGTTGGCTTGGTTATAGACATGAACGGAAAGGTTGCCATTGGGGAAAATGAGGTAACGCAGGTCGAAGTCTCCGATGAAACTCTGTGTGGTATTGGCTTTGTCGCGGTAACCGAACTGTCCATTGAACAGTAGCCTGTTGTTAAGGAGTCTTCCGTTGAGAATGCCCTCGTATTCTGCATTGAAAAATCCCTCGTCGCCCGTTGAGATGTTGGCGCCGAAGCTCCAGTTCTTGCTGTTTACAACCTTCGACAGTACCTGGTTTATTTGCTGCGAGATAGTGCCGCTGAGGAAACTCTGCATGGCGAGCGAAGTCTGGCTCTGCTGTTCGGCGGTTTCCTCGCTGCGTTGATTGTTTTTGGTCTGTGCGTAGAAACGTCCGATAGCCAGCAGGTAGAGTACCTGTTGGTTCATCTCTTCCTGCGAATTGATGACGGAGTAGACCATCTGCTTGGCATCGTTGTTTACGGTGGGCAGATCCATAGTGAAGTCTACCTTGGGGGCTCCCGGAGTGCCAGTAATACCCATGAGACAGTCTACACGGATGTTGTTGGCAGAGAACGACTTTCCGATGTTAAGGTCGCTTAGGGGTACTCCCGTCACGGTGTATTTTGCCTGCAGGTTGAGCGGAGCATTGTAAGGGTCGCCTCCGAAGGCTATGGTTCCGCCTGGAACGAACTCAAACTCCTTCTTTATCAGATTCTGTATGGTAAGTTTGTAGAGTCCGCTGTTCACGGTATAGTTGCCGAACATGTCGAGTCCGCCTTTATTGAAATAGTTGGCCCTGATGACCCCGTTGCCGTTGAGGGTGATGTAGTCGCCCGTTTGCTCGTCCATGATGAGCTTGAGGGTAAGGTTCGGCGTGGTGTTGACGAGGAAGTTGATGATGATGTCCGAACTGATGTTGTTCTCTTCCTCTCGATTTGCCTGTACATCGTTTGTAGGCTTATATATATAAGGTGTAGCGTCGTGCCAGTGTATGAAACTCTTGTCGCTGATGGCATCGGGGGTAGCCACGTTGTAGACGAAGGTAGAACCGGGGGCGGGCTGCGCATCGATATTGATGATGGTCTGTCCGCTCTTGCCGTGGATGTCCACTTTTCCTGTGGCAAGAACGGTTCCGTAGAATGTGTTCTCGCCGAAGGTGCGTGTGTCGAAGCCCAGGAAGTTGTGTGCATCGACATTGATGTCGAAGCTCAGACGGGTAAGGTGCTGGTGGTGAATGTCGCCGCTTACGAGCGCATAGTGGCTGGCATTCCTCTTGGCGCTGTGCCCGTCAAAGTCCTTGTCGTAGATGCTGTCGCCCACAATCTGGATGTCGTCGGGAACAGCGTGTGCCCTCAGTCGATTGAAAGTGTAGGTGGTACCGAGTTGTTTCATGTGCATCTGCCCGTGAGCCGTGATGTCGCCCACGAGGTTGATGTCGCTGAGGTCACCCACTACGCTCATCTTTCCGTTGCAGTATGCCTCCACATTGTCCATAAAGCTTCCGCAGAAACTCTCCATGAACTTTAGACTTGTTCCGTTGGCAGTAATGCCGAGGTCTATGTAGTTCTTGCGCGGAGATACGTATCCGTCTATATAGGTCATGTGTTGTGGTCCGTCGTCAGCCTGCGCCAGAATGTTGATTCTGCCCTCGTTGTTGTCGTACGTTACGTTGGCGTGGAGAGTGCCGAGCGGTCCCTGCTCGAAGGTGAAGTGCTCGACGTCGAGGTTGGCGTATGCATCGGGCTTGTCGAAGATAGACTTCACGATGGCTTTACCTGAAGCGTTGCCCGCAAAGTCGACCGAATGGAAGTTGACGAGGTCGAGGATGTAAGCCACGTCCACGTCGTTAAGGTCGGCCACGATGGAGTCCTGTCTGTTCTTGCTGGCCTTTCCGTTGATGGTAATATGCTGCCCGCCATGTGCGAGTGAGAGCATGTTCACGTCCAGTTCGTTCTTGGTATAGGTGATTTCTGCAGGTAATACGTTCCATTTTGCCTCGCCGAGCATAATCTGTGAAGGGTTGATGTCGATACGTGCCGCATTTGCTCCTTGTGTTGTTTTGGAGAACTGCGTTTTAGCATCTATCACACCTTTTATCGGCAGTTTGCGCGAGTGGTTGTCGTAGCAGAGGAGGGTAGAGAGCGTATTGTCAGCAGCAGCTGCTCTGAGCGAATATTCGGGCGTCAGCTCTCCGGGCAGTCCCTGTCTCAGTTGTGCATTGGCAAGGAGAGAGTCGCCTATCGTATTGATTTCGACGCTGATGTCGTGGAAATGTTTTCCTGCATAATTCAGGTCGGGTGCCGTTACGTAGAGGTTCAGTTCGTTGTTGGTTTCGGAGATGTTACCATTGATGTGCACGGGAGTCTCTGTTGCAATGTCTATGCCAAACAGGCGCTTCAGCACGCTGACCGACGTGATGTTGGCCTGCAGCGTGAAGTCATTGTGCTGGGTTGTGGTACGTCTCTTGAGACCGGGCAACGTAGGCAACTTGTCTGCCACGATGTTGGTAATGGCCGCATAGAGCGTGGCGGGGTCGTACTGTCCTCTGAGGTAGAGGTTCATGAAGGGAGCCTCCACGTCGAGGTGCCCGTCCCGGTTCATGTTGTTGGCACTGAGATGCGTGCCTGTAAGGACAAAAGCCTTATCGGCAGTCTTGATGCCTAATAAGCTGGGCTGTAGGTAACTGATATTTGCTTGCAGGTCATATTTATGGGTGCTGAAAGCATACAGTCCGTGCAGGTCTATGTTGGCCTTGGCGTCGTGGATGGAAGCCTTGCCGCTGACGCTTTTTGGGGTATAGAGTCCGTCTATACTGATGTCTTGGAAGGTGTGTCCGTTAAAGTCGAATGCATCTATGGTGGCCTTCGCCTTGAGATGCTCCTTTGTTCCGCCGGTGTGGAGGCGGGCTGTGGTCTTTCCTAACTTGTTGTTGTCCAGCAGATGCCCCAAATCAACATCCTTCACTACAGCTGAAGCCGTAATGTTCTGTCCGTTTTTGGTTGCCTTCAACTCCAAATTGCCTGCATCAGTCTCGGCATTCGCTTTTACCTCTATATGCTGTCTGTTACCCTTGGCCTCACCCGTAAGGTGAAGTGTTCCGGCACGTGTGAGGGGGACAGGAATGTCCTTCCGTCTGCCCAGTCCCTGTGCGATACAGGCAATGCCCTGCTGAGTCAGGTTCAGGTTGTCGAGCTGCAGGTGCCATGTTTTTCTGCGGAAATTGGCCTCTCCGTCGGCTTGCAGGTTGATGCTGCCCGATCCTGTGCGCAGACTCACATCTTTGCACTGTAGGGACGAAGCCGTACCGCAGACGTTCATGCTGAGGTAGATAGCCTCATTGAAATCTTTAAGCGAAGGAATAAAACTTGCAATGTCTGAAAGGGTTATCTTCGATTGTTTGATGTTTCCCTTGTAGCGAAGCGTGTTCGTGTCCGGTCCTTTCCCCTTCCACGAATAGCTCGCCTCGACATTCTCCAGTTCGAGAACAGAGGAGGGCAGGGAGAGGCTGAAATAAGGGATTGTGGCTTTGTTGTGGTCGGCTTCCAGGTCGAAGCGCAGCGACTGTACGCAAAGTCCGGCCCTTTCTTCTCGGAAAGACAGATTCTTGAGTTGCAGACTGAGCGTATTGTCTGTGGCGTGTCTCAGAATGACGTGTGCGGACAGGCCGCTCACCTGTATGTGCTTGGGAGAGAAGATTCCTGGTGTAGGAGAAATGTCGCGCTGGTCGTAAGCTACGTTTCCGTTTCTAACTATCAGACTTCCTATGTGGAGGTCGAGCGGCGTCTTGCTGGTGGTGTCTTTAGAGGCCAGCGAGTCGAGCATGAACTGGTAGTTTGGCTTGCTGTGTGCCGTGAGCTTGTAGAGCTTTGCCTTCAGTCCGAAGAGCTGTGCCGAGGCTATGGAAATGCGTCCCTGCGTAAGGGGCATGTAATCTACTTTCACAGATGCGCGTGTAGCACACACCATACTGTCGCCCTGCTGGTCGTAGATGCAGATGTCGTCGATGATGAGTCGGTTGAGTATTCCGAGATTCACATAGCCCACTTCTACCTTTGTGCCGAGTTTGTCGGCGAGAGCAGCTGCGGTTTTTTGCCCGATGAAACACTGTACGGGGGGTACATGCAGCAACACGACCACCACGGCGTAAAGCCCCAAGAGGCTCCACACTATAGCGTTTACTATGTGTTTAAGCTTTTTCAGATGTTACTGTAGTTTTACGTAAATTAGAATTTTAGCACAAAATTACATTAAAAAAGCGTCATAACCGAACAAAAATGGATTTTTTCTTTTTACAATCGTTTTTTTTTACTATTTTTGCACCATTATAGCAGATTTTTATAAAAGTACAAAACCTTAATGTAGTTATGACAAGAGTAATCAAATTACGCAAAGGCTTGGACATTAACCTGAAGGGTAAGGCCAGCAAGGATGTAACGCTCAAGGTGGCTCAGGTAGGCGAGTATGCGCTCGTGCCTGCGGCTTTCGAGGGTGTCACTCCCAAGGTGGTGGTGCGCGAGGGTGACCATGTCAATGCCGGAGATGCCTTGTTTGTGAACAAGGCTTGCCCTGAGGTGAAGTTTGCCTCGCCAGTGAGCGGAGAAGTTACCGCCATTGAGAGAGGTGAGCGTCGCAAGGTACTATGCGTGAAGGTGAAACCCGACGCAGAGCAGACCTCTACGGATTTTGGTAAAAAGAATGTGGATGCATTGGATGGTGACGCAGTGAAGCAGGCTTTGCTTGACGCAGGTCTGTTCGGTTACATCAACCAGTTGCCTTATGCGGTGTCTACAACTCCCGACACCATGCCTAAGGCAATTTTCGTGTCTGCACTTCGCGACATGCCCCTTGCATCCGACTTTGAAGTGGAGCTCACCGGCAATGAGGAGGCTTTCCAGACGGGCTTGACAGCCTTGAGTAAAATTGCGAAAACTTATCTTGGCGTAGGCGTGGGGCAGCACAGTACAGCCCTGAGTGATGCCAAGAATGTGGAAATCAACGTTGTCGACGGACCATGTCCTGCAGGTAATGTGGGCGTACAGGTTAACAACATAGACCCTGTAAACAAGGGTGAGGTGGTTTGGACCGTAGATCCTTCGGCAGTTATCTTCTTCGGCCGTCTCTTCTTGACAGGCCAGGTAGACCTGCACAAGAAGGTGGCTGTGGCCGGCAGCGAGGTGAAGACCCCAGGCTACGCCAACGTCTTGGTCGGAACGCCTTATAGTGCGTTCGTTGCCGATCAACTGAAATCAACTGAACATGTGCGACTTATTAACGGCAATCCTTTGACAGGTGTAAAGACTATGGTGGACAGCTTCGTAGGCGGTCATACATCCGAGATTACCGCTATCCCGGAGGGTGACGACAAAGACGAGATGTTGGGCTGGATACTTCCGCGTACTAACCAGTTCTCTACCTCCCGCTCCTATCTCTCCTGGCTCTTCGGCAAGAAGAAGGAGTACGACCTCGATGCCCGCGTGAAGGGTGGTGAACGCCACATGATCATGAGCGGCGAGTATGACAAGGTGTTGCCGATGGATATCTATGCCGAATACCTTATCAAGGCAATCATCGCCGGCGACATCGACAAGCAGGAGCAGCTCGGTATCTATGAGGTTAGTCCGGAGGACTTTGCCGTAGCCGAGTTTGTGGACAGCTCTAAGCTCAAACTTCAGAAGATTGTGCGCGAGGGCTTGAATATCCTGCGTAAGGAGAATGCTTAACACAATATTAAAGAAAAAATGAGTGCATTAAGAAATTATCTCAATAAGATAAAGCCTAACTTCCAAGAGGGAGGTAAGCTTCATGCCTTCGAGAGCGTCTTCGATGGTTTCGAGAGTTTCCTGTACGTGCCCAACACGACAGCGAAGAGCGGAGCCCACATCCACGACGCCATCGACTCGAAGCGCATTATGAGTTTTGTGGTAATCGCCCTGATTCCTGCATTGCTCTTCGGTATGTATAATGTGGGATACCAGAACTTCAAGGCTGCCGGTACACTTGCCGATGCCAATTTCCTGGAGGTCTTTGGCTTCGGATTCTTGGCTGTTCTGCCTAAGTTGCTCGTTAGCTACATCGTGGGCTTGGGCATCGAGTTTGCCTGGGCACAGTGGAAACACGAGGAGATTCAGGAGGGTTACTTGGTTTCCGGTATCATCATCCCATTGATTATCCCTGTCTCTACACCGTTGTGGATGCTCGCCCTGGCTTGCGCCTTCGCTGTCATCTTCTGCAAGGAAATCTTCGGCGGTACAGGTATGAATATCTTCAATGTGGCAGTGGGTGCCCGTATGTTCCTCTTCTTCTCATATCCTCTGGCTATGAGTGGCGACAAGGTATGGATTGCCAAGGACAGCATCTTCGGTCTCGGCAATACCTTGCCCGACGGATTTACGGCAGCGACCCCTCTCGGTCAGTTGGCTCAGGGTGCTACGCCTTCTGCCAGCATCTGCGACATGATAACAGGTCTTATCCCTGGCTCCATCGGTGAAACGTCGGTTATTGCCATTGCCATCGGTGCAGTCATTCTGCTCTGGACAGGTATCGCTTCATGGAAGACCATGGGCAGTGTGTTCGTCGGTGGAATCGTGATGGCTCTCGTCTTCCAGGCTCTCGGTATGACTCCTATCGCTTGGTACGAGCATGTCATTCTCGGCGGTTTCTGTTTCGGTGCTGTGTTTATGGCTACCGACCCTGTCACCTCTGCCCGCACAGAGAAGGGTAAGTACTTCTATGGATTCTTCATCGGCGCCATTGCCGTTATCGTGCGTGTGATGAACCCCGGTTATCCAGAGGGTATGATGCTTGCCATCTTCTTCGGAAACATGTTTGCTCCGCTCATCGACTACTGTGTGGTTCAGAGCAACATCTCTCGCCGTGCTAAACGTGCTGTTAAATAAATAAGGAGGAATGCAATATGAAGACAAATTCAAATAGCTATACTATTATCTACTCGGTTATCATCGTGGTAATCGTAGCATTCCTGCTCGCCTTCGTGTCTTCTTCATTGAAGGCTACTCAGGACGCTAATGTGGCTCTTGATACCCAGAAGCAGATTCTGAACTCGCTCAACTTGCGCGACCTCGACAACGAGACTGCTGCAGCCAAGTACAAAGAGATGGTTACAGAGCAGAAGACTCCAGACGGCGATGTTTACTATGAATGTAATGTAGACGGCCAGAAAAAGAACGTTTATCCTGTCAAGGGTATGGGACTTTGGGGAGGCATCAATGGTTTTGTGGCTGTAGATGCAGACAACAATACCATCTACGGTGTGTACTTCAACCATGAAGGCGAGACAGCCGGATTGGGTGCCGAGATCAAGGACAACGTGAAATGGCAAGAGAAATTCCAGGGCAAGAAAATCCATAAGGATGGAGTAGAGGGCATTCAGCTCGGCGTGAAGAAAGACGCTCCTGCCGTCGATCCTAACAATGTGGATGCCGTGACAGGTGCCACATTGACTTCAAACGGTGTGGACCAAATGTTGAAGGAAGGACTCGCGAAATTCATCAAGTAAGTGAAGAACGAAGAGTGAAGAACGAAGAATTCAAATGCTTTGTTCTATGAAGATACGATGTTGTGAAGCTGTAGTCGCAAGACAATTGGATTCTTCACTCTTCGTTCTTCACTCTTCACTTAATAAATATAATTATGTTATTTAGTAAACAAAATAAAGAGGCATTTATGAAGCCGCTCAACCTGGATAACCCTATCATGGTCCAGGTGCTTGGTATCTGTAGTGCCTTGGCTGTTACTTCACAGTTGAAGCCAGCCATTGTGATGGGACTTGCCGTGACCGTAATCACGGCGTTCTCTAACGTGATTATTTCCATCATCCGCAACACCATCCCCCAGCGCATCCGCATTATTGTGCAGTTGGTTGTGGTAGCAGCGTTGGTTACCATCGTGAGTCAGGTCTTGAAGGCTTTCGCCTACGACGTGAGCGTTCAGCTCTCCGTGTATGTGGGCCTTATCATCACCAACTGTATCCTGATGGGTCGTTTGGAGGCTTTTGCCATGATGAACAAGCCCTGGCCTTCGTTCCTCGACGGTGTGGGCAATGGTTTGGGCTATGCCCTCATCCTCGTCATTGTGGGTGCTGTGCGTGAACTCTTGGGCCGTGGCTCCTTGCTCGGCTTCCAGATTATCCCTGAGGGAGCTTACGACTTCGGATATGTTAACAACGGTATGATGACGATGCCAGCCATGGCATTGATACTGTTAGGATGTGTAATCTGGGTACATCGTGCCTTTATTTATAAGGAGGAGAAGTAAGATGGAGCACGCTATTAGTTTGTTTTTCCGTTCGATTTTTGTCGACAACATGATCTTCGCCTACTTCTTGGGTATGTGCTCTTTCTTGGCCGTATCCAAGAATGTGAAGACTTCTTTCGGGTTAGGTTGTGCCGTAACCTTCGTGTTACTCGTAACCGTTCCGGTAGATTATCTCTTGCAGACCAAGGTGCTGGGCCCTGACTGTCTGATGTCGGGGGTAGACTTGAGCTACTTGAGTTTCATTCTCTTCATCGCCGTCATCGCCGGTATCGTACAGCTGGTAGAGATGATCGTCGAGAAATACTCTCCTTCGCTCTATGCTGCGCTGGGTATCTTCTTGCCGCTTATCGCCGTGAACTGTGCCATCATGGGAGCCTCGCTCTTCATGCAGCAGCGCATCTTGATGGATTCAGCCAACTCGCAGGCGATTACCAACGTATGGGACAGCATCGTCTATGCAGTGGGTTCGGGTATCGGTTGGACACTCGCCATCACCCTGATGGGTGCCATCCGCGAGAAGATGCAGTACTGCGACGTGCCAAAGCCATTGCAGGGATTGGGAATCACTTTTATCACAGTAGGCTTGATGGCAATGGCTATGCTCTGCTTCTCAGGTTTGAAAATCTAAAATAGGAGGACATCAGAATGGTAAATACATCATTTATATTGGCTAGTATCGGAGTGTTCCTCGTGGTGATTCTCCTACTGGTTATCATCCTGCTCGTGGCTAAGAAATACCTTAGCCCCAGCGGAAATGTGAATATTGAAATTAATGGCGACAAGACCATCAACGTGGCTCAAGGCAGCAGCCTCATGACCACGCTTAACGAGAATGGTATCTTCTTGCCTTCTGCCTGTGGTGGTAAGGCGAGCTGTGGTCAGTGTAAGGTGCAGGTGCTTGAGGGCGGTGGCGAGATTCTCGACTCAGAGAAACCCCACTTTACCCGTAAGCAGATAAAGGACCACTGGCGCTTGGGCTGCCAGTGCAAGGTGAAGGGCGATCTCAAGATTAAGGTGCCTGAGAGCGTGATGGGCGTGAAAGAGTGGGAGTGCGAGGTTATCTCCAACAAGAACGTCTCCTCGTTCATCAAGGAGTTTAAGGTGGCTCTGCCTCCTGGTGAGCACATGGACTTCGTACCGGGTTCTTACGCTCAGATTAAGATTCCCGCATACGACTGTATCGACTATGATAAAGACTTCGACAAAGAGTTGATAGGCAAGGAGTACATCGGAACCTGGGAGAAGTTCAATATCCTCTCCCTGAAAGCGCACAACCCAGAGCCTACCGTGCGTGCTTACTCTATGGCCAACTATCCGGACGAGGGCGACATTATCACCCTGACGGTGCGTATCGCCACAACTCCATTTTTGCCCCGTCCACAGGTAGGATTCCAGAACGTGCCTACGGGTATCGCCTCTTCTTACATCTTCTCGCTGAAACCAGGCGACAAGGTGATGATGAGCGGTCCTTACGGTGACTTCCACCCCAACTTCACTTCAGGCAAGGAGATGATTTGGATTGGCGGTGGTGCCGGTATGGCTCCATTGCGTGCGCAGATTATGCACATGACCAAGACCTTGCATACTACCGACCGTGAACTCCACTTCTTCTATGGTGCCCGTGCGCTTGGCGAGGCTTTCTTCTTGGAGGACTTCTGGGAGCTGGAGAAGGAATTCCCCAATTTCCACTTCCATCTCTCACTCGACCGCAAGGACCCTGTGGCAGACGAACAAGGCGTGAAGTATTACGAGGGATTTGCCGTGAACTGTATCCGCGACACCTACTTGAAGGATCACGAGGCACCCGAGGATTGCGAGTACTACCTCTGCGGGCCTCCTATGCTCATCAAGACGGTAACAGATTATCTCGACAGTCTCGGCGTAGACCAAGAGAGCATCATGTACGACAACTTCGGATAACGACAAGAAAAGAATACTCTATATACAAACAGAGTCACTGGATTTCCAGTGGCTCTATTTGTGTCTTAAGTAACGTGTAAAAAATAACTTGAGCATTTTTTTTGATTCGCGAAATGTGCC
>CAVCGV010000011.1:0-37461 GCA_963601815.1 bacterium | reverse complement strand
AAGTAGTACTTCACCAAACGGCACAAAAAAGTATCTTAGTAATGTGTAAAAAATAGGCTTACAGTTGCAGGTTTGAGAGATACAGATACGCAAAAATCAACGAGACTATACTTCACTGGGCAACGAGACTATACTTCACCGAGCAACGAGACTATACCTCATCGGACAACGAAAGTGCGTTTTGAGCGTTACAAAAAAAAGCTTCCTGCAGATATTGTCCTGCCGGAAGCCTATTTGCCTTTTTACAAGAATACGCTTATGCGTTCTTGATATAGTTGGTTATCCATTCGCCGACCTCTGTCGTGCCATACTGTGCACCGCCCTCTACCTGGATTTCCGGAGTGCGCACGTTGGCATCGAGAGAAGCGTCTACGGCCTTACGAATCAAAGCACCTTCCTCGTTCAAGCCGAAGTGTTCGAGGAGCATGGCTGCAGAAAGAATCTGAGCCACAGGGTTAGCCAAATTCTTGCCGGCAGCCTGAGGCCATGAACCGTGTACAGGCTCAAACAACGGCGTATGCTCACCAAGGGAGCTGGATGGCTGCAAGCCCATAGAACCGGTGATGCAAGATGTCTCGTCGGTCAAGATGTCACCGAAAGTGTTCTCTGTTACGATAACGTCGAAGAATGTAGGCTCAGTCAACACGCGCATAGATGCATTGTCGATGAACATATAGTCTACGTTTACCTCCGGATACTGAGGTTCCATCTCTTTGGCTATCTGACGCCAAAGACGTGAAGAAGCCAAGACGTTGGCCTTGTCTACCACAGTCAAGTGCTTGTTGCGTTTCATCGCATACTCAAAGGCTACCTTCAAGATGCGCTCTATCTCTGGACGGGTATAGATATCCGTGTCGTATGCCTTGTCGTTGTCCTGGTACTTCTCGCCGAAGTACATACCGCCAGTCAACTCACGAATCACCACAAAATCGGCACCCTTCAGGAGTTCGTCCTTCAAGGGCGACTTGTGGAGCAAGCAGTCGAAAGTGGCCACGGGACGAACATTGGCGAAGAGGCCCAACTTCTTACGCATGGCGAGCAAGCCCTGCTCTGGACGCACCTTGGCTGTAGGGTTGTTGTCAAAACGCGGGTCGCCTACAGCTGCAAAAAGCACAGCGTCAGCGTCCATACAGGTTTTGAAGGTATCCTCTGGGAACGGGTCGCCCACCTCGTCGATGGCATGGGCACCGCAGATGGCCTCACTGTAAGTAAACTCATGGTTAAACTTATGGGCAATGGCATCCATGACAGCTACGCCCTGCTTCATAATTTCTGGTCCGATGCCGTCACCGGCGAGAACTGCAATGTTTAATTTCATATCTTCTCTTTTTAATTAGTATTTTACGTTTTTAGCCTTCTCTTTACCTTTTTACTTTTTTACCCTTAAAAGTCCAGATTGCGGGGAGACGTGGGCTGCTCGTCACTCTTGCCTGCCTCGTACATATTGAGCATTTTGAAGGTAGCCTTGATGGCAGCTTCCGTCTGGTCGGCATCCAATCCGCGGGTACGCCAGATGCGGTCTCCGTCACGCCAGGTGATAACTGTCTGCACGAGGGCATCAGTACGTCCGCCAGGAGGAATGGATACCTGATAATTATCCAGTTTGGGAAATGTCTTGTTTAGTTTCGACTTATAGATATTGCGAAGTGCCTTCACAAAGGCATCATACTGACCATCGCCCGTACTCTGTTCTTCGTACTCTTGCCCGTCTATCTCCACCTTCAGACTCGCTATAGGTTTCAGACCGTAGGACGTGGACACCATGTAGCTTACCAACTTTACCTTGTCTTCCGGAGCGTTATGTTTTAGCACGTCACTCACGATGTATGGCAGGTCGTCCTGTGTCACCAGTTGCTTGCGGTCGCCCAGTTCGGTAATGCGCTTGGTCACCGCCTTGGTTTGTTCCGGTGTCAGTTCCAGTCCCAGTTCATTGAGGTTTTGTATGATGTTGGCCTTTCCCGAGTTCTTGCCGAGGGCATACTCGCGGTGCCTGCCGAAGCGTTCGGGCATCAGGTCATTACAGTAGAGTTTGTCCTTATTGTCACCATCAGCATGCACACCCGCCACCTGCGTAAACACATTCTCGCCCACCACCGGTGTATTGGGGGCTACAGCGATGCCGCTGTACCCCTCCACCAGTCGGGAAATTTCGTTGAGACGGTCTTCGTTGATATTGGTTCTGGCCCCGAACATATCCTTAAGGATAACCTGCACACTGGCCAACGGTGCATTGCCGCAACGCTCGCCCAGACCATTGACGGTGACATGCAGCCCCTTGGCTCCGCTCAGTACGGCAGCAAGAGAATTGCTCACCGCCAGGTCATAGTCGTTATGCGCATGGAAATCGAAGTGTTTGCCCGGATAGCGGCGTACCATGAGGCGTATGAACTCAACGCACTCCAAAGGATTGAGGATACCGAGCGTATCAGGCAACAGGAATCGCTTGATGGGCATCTTTGCCAATTCGTCCATCATAAAGAAAAGATAGTCGCGGCTGTCGCGCATACCACTCGACCAGTCTTCCAGATAGAGATTCACCGTGAAACCTTTGCCAAAGGCATACTCTATCGTCTGTTTGATATGATCGAGATGCTCCTCGGGCGACAGCTTGAGCTGTTGGGTACAGTGCTTGTAGCTTCCTTTTGCCAAGAGGTTGATGACATGGCCGCCACATTCGGCTATCCAGTCCACGCTCTTATTATAGTCCACAAATCCTAACACCTCTACGCTGTCGAGCTTGTCGATGCTACTGGCGTAGCGGCAAATGCGGGCCACCGCATCCTTTTCGCCTTCCGAGACACGTGCCGACGCCACCTCGATGCGGTCCACGTTGATATCGTGGAGCAACATACGGGCTATCATCAGTTTCTCGTGTGGCAAAAAGCTCACGCCGTTGGTCTGCTCGCCGTCGCGCAGCGTGCTGTCCATGATTTCTATTTCCCTGATACGGGAATTTTCACTCTTCGCTTTGACATCCATAGCCTTACTTGTTCTTGGACTCCCAGGCCTCCACCTTGTCTCTGTTCTGCACGAGGAAGTCTACGTCGTCAAGACCGTTCTCCAGACAGTGCTTCTTGTAGCCGTTGATTTCAAAGTGTTCGCTCTTGCCTGTGGCGAGGTTGGTAACAGTCTGGTTGGGCAGGTCTACCTTTACTTCAGTCTTGTGGTCCTTGTCGATGCTCTCGAACAGCTCCTTGAGGAAAGGCTCGCTCACCACTACAGGCAACACGAGGTTGTTCAGCTCGTTGTTCTTGTGAATGTCAGCGAAGAAAGAGCTGATGACAACACGGAAACCTGCACCTGCGATGGCCCACGCTGCATGTTCACGGGAAGACCCCGAACCGAAGTTCTTACCTGCGACGAGGATGACGCCGCTGTAAGAAGGGTCGTTCATCACGAAGTCGGGCTTGGGGGTACCGTCGGCATTGTAGCGCCAGTCACGGAAGAGGTTTTCGCCCATGCCTTCCTTGTCTATAGCCTTAAGGAAGCGGGCAGGTATAATCTGGTCGGTATCTACATTCTCCAAAGGGAGGGGAATGCAGCTGGATGTGATAACATTGAATTTCTGTTTCATCGTTGTATTTTTTATGGAATTGCGGAGTTAAAGAAGTTAAGGATTTAGCAACGCAACTTTTGCCTGCTACTTTAATCCCTAAACTTCTTTCACTTCCTAATTTATTTACATAAACTCTCTCGGGTCTGTAATCTTGCCTGTAATGGCAGCGGCTGCCGCTACGTACGGACTGGCAAGGATGGTACGCGAGCCTGGTCCCTGTCGGCCCTCGAAGTTGCGGTTAGAGGTACTTACCGAATACTTGCCGGCAGGAATCTTATCATCGTTCATTGCCAAGCAGGCAGAGCATCCTGGCTGACGGATTTCGAAACCGGCAGCTTCCAGAATCTTGTCTATACCCTCTTCACGTATTTGTTTATCCACCAACCATGAACCAGGTACCAACCAAGCAGTTACACCATCTGCTTTCTTCTTTCCTTCAACAAGCGAAGCAAAGGCACGGAAGTCCTCGATACGACCATTGGTGCATGCTCCGAGGAACACATAGTCGATGGGGTGACCAGCCAGTTTCTCACCCGGTTCGAAGCCCATATACTTAAGACTCTTCTTAAAACCAGCCTGTTCCTCCTCGGGTATCTGGTCGAGTGTAGGAACGTTCTCGCTGATACCGATACCCATACCCGGGTTGGTTCCATAGGTGATACGTGGCTCGATGTCCTTGGCCTCGAAGGTAAGTTCCTTGTCAAAGACTGCGTCATCACCACTCTTCAGCGTCTTCCAGTAAGCTACGGCCTTGTCCCAGTCCTCACCTTTGGGTGCGTACTCGCGCCCCTTGATATACTCAAACGTTGTCTCGTCGGGAGCCACAAAACCGCCACGGGCACCCATCTCGATAGAGAGGTTGCAGAGTGTAAGGCGTCCTTCCATACTCATGTCCTTCACCACGTCACCGCTGTACTCCACGAAGTAACCCGTAGCACCGCTGGTGGTGAGTTGACTCATCAGGTAGAGAGCCACGTCCTTGGCGGTAACACCCTTTTCGAGTTTGCCGTTGATGCTGATGCGCATGGACTTGGGCTTGCTCTGGAGAATACACTGTGAAGCCATCACCATCTCGACCTCAGACGTACCGATACCGAAGGCTACAGCACCCATGGCTCCATGGGTAGATGTGTGGGAGTCGCCGCACACGATGGTCATGCCGGGGAGAGAGAGTCCCTTCTCAGGTCCTACTACGTGGATGATACCGTTGTCCTTGGTATTCATGGCAAAATGGGCCACACCGAAGTCGGCGGTATTCTTGGCCAATACATCGACTTGCTTCTTAGATACTGGATCCTCGATAGGCTTGTCCTGGTCGTGTGTAGGTGTATTGTGGTCGGGCATACAGAATATCTGGTCGGGGCGGAACATCTTGAGTCCGCGTGCACGCATTCCTGCGAATGCCTGAGGTGATGTTACTTCATGACAGTAAAGACGGTCGATGTAGAGCTGCGTAGGTCCGTCTTCTACAATCTGGACAACATGCTTGTCCCAAATCTTGTCGAATAATGTATTCATATTGTTTTTACTTTTTGTATTATCTTATCTTAAACTTGTTGATACAGTCGATATAAGCCTCCACGGAAGCAGTCACGATATCGGTATCAGCACCGAATCCATAGTAAACATGGCCGTCGTACTCCACCTGCATGTGTACCTTACCCACATCGTCCGATCCTTTGTCTATGGCCTGGATGGTAAACTCCTTCAGGGTCATCTGCTTGGTAATAACCTTCTTCATAGCGCGTATGGCTGCATCCACCGGACCATTTCCTGACGATGCCGCCTCAAACTTCTGCCCGGCAATATCAAGCCCGATACTTGCCACGCTCTTTACACCCTTACCGGTAGTAACTTGCAGATAATCGAGCTGCACACCATGATGGTCGGCAGAGTCGGCACCTGCAAGCATAAGCACATCCTCATCGGTAACCTCCTTCTTTTTGTCTGCCAACTGCAGGAACTTCTTGTACAGTTTGTCGAGTTTCTCTTCATCCTCTATGTCTACACCGTTGACATGCAGGCGGTACTTCAAGGCTGCACGTCCTGAACGGGCTGTCAGCACGATGGCATTGTCGTCCAGTCCCACATCCTTCGGGTCAATAATCTCGTAGGTCTGCACGTTCTTCAGCACACCATCCTGATGGATGCCCGAAGAATGGGCGAAGGCATTGCGTCCCACGATAGCTTTATTGGGCTGTACAGGCATGTTCATCAGTCCGCTTACCATACGCGAAGTAGGCACTATCTTGGTGGTATTGATATTGGTGTCGATGTCGATGCCTTTATGGCACTTCAGTATCATGGCGATCTCCTCAAGTGAAGTATTACCGGCACGTTCGCCTATACCGTTGATAGTCACCTCCACCTGGCGGGCACCGTTCAGCACACCCTGCAGGGTATTGGCTGTAGCCATGCCCAGGTCGTTGTGACAGTGGGTAGAGAGGCGAGCCTTGTCTATACCGTCCACATGCTCCATCAGGTACTTGATCTTGGCACCATACTCGTCAGGAAGGCAATAGCCCGTAGTGTCGGGGATATTAACCACCGTGGCTCCGGCCTTGATAACAGCCTCCACCACACGTGCCAGATATTCATTGTCGGTACGTCCGGCATCCTCGGCATAGAACTCGACATCCTCCACATACTTCTTGGCATACTTGACAGCAGCCACAGCACGCTCGATGATTTCCTCACGGTTGGAATTGAACTTGTACTTGATATGGCTGTCGCTTGTGCCGATACCCGTATGTATACGCTTGTGCTTGGCGTACTGCAAAGCCTCAGCCGCACAGTCTATATCTTTCTCTACCGCACGCGTCAGGGCACAGATGGTAGGCCATGTCACGGCTTTGGAAATCTCTACCACCGAACTGAAGTCGCCAGGACTGGAAATGGGGAATCCTGCCTCTATGACATCCACTCCCAAGAGCTCCAGTTGCTTGGCCACCTGTATTTTTTCCACGGTGTTCAACTGGCATCCGGGTACCTGTTCGCCGTCCCGGAGTGTTGTGTCGAAAATAAATAATCTGTCACTCATATCTTTTCTTTTTGTCTTTTTTATTAATAGGAGGCATGGAAAACCGACCTGCCAAATAACCAAAAAGCCTTTCTCACTCCACGACGGAAGTAGAAAGGCTTTGTTATTCCAAAAACATAAACTATTGATACACCTTATTACTTCCGCCCACTCGCTGCAGTCGAATATCAATAATAATAATGCCCAATATGTTCTGTATGTTTGTTTCCATATTGTCTTGTTTCCTTAACCGATTGCAAAGGTAGTATATTTTACCGACACTTCCAAACAATTTATAACTTTTTTGCGTCTACATATTACAATCTACAACTCCGCCCCGCCTTATTACACATTTTCGCAACAAACGTGCAATATCCGGGCACCTGTCGCACGCCAGTTTCAGAAAACAGCCGGGATATCCATGCCCGCCATGTCGGGTGGCGGGAATGGCATTGCGTCATTGCCGTTCATCCTCGACCCTATAATCTCTCCACCCTCGTCGACAGGGGCAATATCTGCCTTCTGTGGATCCTGGAAGCGCGTAAACTCTCCACGGAAGTTGAGCAGTACATCACCCGTGGCTCCCTTACGGTGCTTGGCTATGATAATCTGCGCCATACCGTGCAGGTCGTTGCCATGGTCGTCCTGATAGATGTGGTAATACTCCGGACGATGCACGAAGAGTACCATGTCGGCATCTTGCTCGATGGCACCCGACTCACGGAGGTCGCTCAGTTGCGGGCGTTTGCCTTCAAGACCTTCACGACTCTCCACGTTACGCGACAACTGCGACAGCGCCAGGACAGGAATGTTCAACTCCTTTGCGAGTCCCTTGAGCGAACGCGAGATGGTGGACACCTCCTCCTGACGGCTACCGAACTTCATACCATTGGCATTCATCAGCTGCAAGTAGTCTATCATCAGCAACTTCACTCCCTTCTCTCTTACCAGACGGCGTGCCTTTGTACGCAGTTCGAAGACCGACAGTCCCGGCGTGTCATCCACATAGATGGGCGCACCGGTAAGGTCGCGCAGTTTCTTGTCGAGGCGTTCCCACTCGTTGGGGTCCAATTGTCCGTTCAGTATTTTCTTACCCGAAATCTCACACACGTTACTGATGAGACGGTTAACCAACTGAACGTTGTTCATTTCCAGAGAGAAGAAGCCGATAGGAATATGATAGTCTACCGCTACATTCTTGGCAATACTGAGGGCGAAGGAAGTTTTTCCCATGGCAGGACGTCCGGCTATGATGACGAGGTCGGAAGCCTGCCATCCACTGGTCATGTCGTCAAGCCCGGAATAGCCTGTCGGAATACCCGTCAGACCGCCGGCGTTCTGCGCGGCACGCTGCAGTATCTCGACGGCATCCTTGATGACAGGGTCTATCTGCGTATAGTCCTGCTTCATGTTGTTCTGCGAGAGACCGAAAAGCTCGGCCTCAGCATGCTGCATCAACTCATCTACGTCGACACTCTCGTCAAAAGCCTGAGTCTCTATGTCCGAGGCATAGTGTATGAGCTGGCGCTGCAGCGACTTCTGTGCCAAGATGCGTGCATGATATTCTATATGCGCAGCAGAAGCCACTTGCGAGGAAATCTCCATGAGGTAGGCGGCACCTCCCACCCTCTCTATCTCGCCCATCTTGGTCAGTTCGTTGATGAGCGTCATGATATCCACGGGGCGCTCCTCCATGTTCATGGTCTGTATCGCCTCATAAATCTTCTGGTGGCGGGGTTCGTAGAATGTGGATGGTTTCAGCACCTCCGACACCATGGAAAAGGCGTCGGCATCCACCATCAGAGCGCCGAGCACCACACGCTCCAGGTTTACGTCCTGGGGCTGCAGGTGGGCATAGGTGGTGTCTATCTTCGGTTTGGCAGCGCTGCGGCGCGTGCCGTTGGTATTGTTGCTTGGCATATAATAAGTTTCGTTAGGTGGATTCTAAAATTTCCACGCATAGTTAATTCTCCTTAGGGCAGATTCTAAAAATCCGCTTCTACTGATTGTCCGTAATCGAACATATCATGTCGTACATGATGCGGTAGTCCGTCTCACTGACATCATGGCGCAGAAGAATGGGCTTGACAGCAACCAAGAGGTCAACTACCCGTTGTTTATCACCAGAGGCGCACTCGTACAGCAACCGGTAAGCCTCAGCCTCGTAGCCAGAAAGCCAATGACATACTGCTACATTTACCTGCTCCTCTGCATCCGGATTGTCTTTGTGTTCCTTGTGCCACGCTGACAGTTTACGAGCCATTTCCTGCGCTTTTTCATATTGCCCAGTCTGACAAAGGACAAGCATCAACAACTCCATATAACGGGGATTGTCCGGATAGAGATAGTCAAGCTCGTAAGCACCGTTTACCGCTTCCTTTTCATGTTCTCCCAGCAAGAGACATCGGGTCATCTGGTATTTGACGGCAGGTAAATCGGTCTGCTCCTTTGGCAGACGGCGGTACCATTGCAAGGCATCATCGTATTTTCCGGCACTACGGCAGCATTGCGCCAACAACTTGACGACTGCGTGCTTGCCAGGGTTGAGCATGGCTATGGGAGTAAGCAGGCGTATGGCTTTCGCATAATCTTCCCTTCCGTACATCTCATAAAGAGCTATGAGCAATCTGCCGTCTTCCGTATCCTGGAATGTGTCGTCCAGATTTAAGCTCGGAATGTAGGTGTACCACTTCTTCTTGGCGCAAAAGCGCCCTGCAGCCAACCGCAGTTCGGCGAAACGTTTGTCGGCAAAAACCGGATGGCCCAAAAACGCCATAACGACACGACTTGCGTTATCTCCGCCAAACGTAAAAGGATTGTCAAAATCGTCCTTCATGGGCGAAAGGGTAAAAAACCGGTACAGGTCGCGCAGATAGCTGGTTCTAATCATTTCGGGAGTTTCCTGCTCGCCCTGTTGCATTACGACCATTTCTTCGGGCAGCGGCATATTCTTCATCGACTTGCTCAAAAGTCCACTTCTGCCGAGCGTATTGTACATAGAGAAAAGGAAATTATACGCATCGACATTGCAGAAGCCATTGTTGTGGCACACCATATCGAAGAAAGCCATATGCTGCCCCATCATTTGTCTTAACGGGAGTAGTTCGGGATGATTTATGCTGAATGGAACAAACCAGTGGGAAAGCGTATGAAAGAATCCGCAGGGACTCATCTTTCTGAATGTATGGTAGTCTACATCCATGCCCTCGGACTTGTACTTCAGCAGAAGGCCCACCTTTTCCTGTATCTTCTCGCCGATGCGGTCGTTCAGGTCGCTGTCTATAATCTCTTCCAGAGACGACTCATCGTTGTCTCCTTTCTGCATGATGGGTTTGACTTCCTTCACTATATCCATAATGCCGGGCATGAGCCGCTTTTCCACTTCGTCGGTGAGCTGGGGAGTTTCGAGTTGTCTTAACGCCTGCTTTTGCAGAGAAAGGAGTTCAGAAAGCGTATCCTCGCTGGCTGCCAACATACTGGCACAAAGAGTCTGCAGGTAGAGCAAATCGTCTTCCTCCATCATATCGTTGGCCTGTGCCAGCAACAGGACAAGTCCGACAAAAGCTCGTTGTCTTACCTGTTCACTATGGGCACCGGCATACACCTTTTTGAGGAAGGCAACCTTCTCTCGGTCAAATACGGACATGGCCGAAAGAGTTACTGCACTCACCGTCAAGGTAGCCAAATCATCGTTTACAGCGGGAAGGCAGACGGCTTCCCCCATGCTTTCACAATCGGACACCGTCCACTGCCCGCTTGCCAGAACCACAGAAAAGATACGGTTACAGAAGGCGTCATTCTGTTTGGCCTGTTCATCAGCAGATGCATCTTGAGGGTTGGAGGACTGTTGGGACGGACTCTGTACATACGTGTGGGAAGGTACATACTGTTCAAGTGCCTGAGACAAATCGGACACCTGCATACCTGCTGCCCGTTTGCGTGCAGCAATAAAGGCCTGTTTTTCCGTACAGAGAGCCGCCATCTGCATATTGCGTGCCATACGTACAGTGGCAGAATAGAGCGTTTCATACACATGACCGCGCCCTGGGTCGGGAATTCCCTTTACAAAGAAACTGCCCATGCGGTCAAAATCGTCCATTAGCGTATCTATTCCACCTGAGAATGGGGCAAGAGCCGCATTTCCGTCCGCCAACTGTTTCAGCGAACGGAGCGTCGGCAGTACACCGTCGGCACGCACTTTGCCTGCAAGCCCTTTGATTATTCCTGCTATGTCTGACATTTGCTTATTCCTTGATACGTGATACAATGTCTATGTCGTGCTGGCGAGGCGATGCAGCATGACTGTAACGAATACGCGGCAACGCCCGGACTGTACTGGCATCTACGCCACACCCTTTTACGATGAGGTCCGCATAACGGGCAAAACCATTCTTGTTGATGCTGTCCACAGCCATATTGTACGCCTTCAAGAAGAGAGCGACCTGTTCTTTCCTGCGCTTGTCGCCATATATTTCTTTACGGAAAGCGAAGACACCAAGGCGCAGGTTCTTCTCGCGGCTGTCCATAAGCGAACGATGTCCGGCAAGGCGTGCTGCTGTTGCCTGCGGCTCGGGCAAGAGGGCAGCATCCATCTCGTTGTTGAGCATCATCTTCAGGCGGATACCCACGTCGTTAATCTGTACCCGATAAACGTCATACTTGGGGCGTACGCTGTCTATGGCAAGATTGGCAAGATAGTCGGTAGCTGAAAAGCGGGTAATGGCTATCATCTTGTCCGACAACTGCTTGAGCTCTGAGATACGGGCACGCTTGTTGGTAATCAACTGCCAGTATGTCTGTGTGGCAATGGGGTAAACGAGAGCTGTACCTTTCTGCTGCAGCCATCGTGCACGAACCAAGTCGGTTACGGAGCCTTCCACCCGCTTGCGTGCAAGGGCTGTGTCACAGTCCATCTGTGCCGTATAATGCCGCAGACGGACATCGACACCCAAGGTATCGAAGAGCCGCTGGTTCTTTGCCACCAACACGGGCAGACAGTCGAGCGTAGGCATTACGCCCACCTTGAGCGCTTCGCGGTCCAGACTGTCAAGGCGCCGCTTTTCGGCCTTGGTCATACGTGCCCGTTTCTCCTTGGTGTCGGAACATCCCGTAGCAAAGCCAAACACAAGGCAAGCCAAGAGTACAGGCAACAGCAACTTTGGTTTCATCATTCCCATGTGTAGTCGAAGGGGGTTATTCTACATACAGAACCAGTCCCTTGAGGTACTCGCCCTCGGGATGGTAGATATTGATGGGGTGATCGGCCGGCTGATGCAACTGGTGGAGGATACGTACCTTTCTGCCAGCCTGTGCCGCCGCCGTAAACACGGCATTGCGGAAATGGTCCTTGCTAACCACCTGAGAACAGCTGAAGGTAAAGAGGATACCTCCCTTTCTGATACGCTGCAGTCCCTTTACATTGAGACGGGTATAGCCCTTCAGCGCATTGTGCAGGGCAGCGCGGTGCTTGGCAAAGGCCGGCGGGTCGAGTATAATAAGGTCGTACTGCTGGTCGTGCTCATCAAGATACTTGAAAGCGTCCTCGCAGATAGCCTCATGACGTGTGTCGCCAGGGAAATTGAGGGCTATATTTTCGTCGGTCAGTTCTACGGCCTTGGCGCTACTGTCTACCGAATGGACAAGCTTGGCTCCGCCGCGCATGGCATAGACGGAGAATCCGCCCGTATAGCAGAACATGTTGAGCACACTCTTTCCCTTGGCATACTGTTCGAGGAGAGAACGGTTCTCGCGCTGGTCAACGAAGAAACCGGTCTTCTGGCCACGCAACCAGTCAATATGGAACTTCAGTCCGTTCTCCACGGCTACATTGGCTGCATCGCCGCCAAGCAGGAATCCGTTTTCCTGTCTGAGGTCGGCCTTGTAGGGCAACGTTGTCTCGCTCTTGTAATAAATGTTGGAAAGGCGGCTGCCCATCACTTGGGCCAGCGCTTCGCTTATCTCCTGCCTGCACACATGCATACCCACGCTGTGAGCCTGCATAACGGCAGTAGGCCCATAGCAGTCGATGACAAGACCGGGCAGGGAGTCGCCCTCACCGTGCACCAGTCTGTAGGTATTATTACTGTCGTTGTCGGCTATTCCTATCCTTATTCTCATATCAAGGGCCGACTGCAGGCGCGAACGCCAGAAGTCGCCGTCTATCTCTATGTCGTCGAAGGAGAGAACCCTCACAGCAATGGAACCTATCTGGTAGTGTCCCACAGCAATAAAGTCACCACCGGCAGTGATAACCCTTACGGTCTCTCCCTCCTCAATGCCTTCATCGGCATGGTGTATTGCACCGGAGAATATCCAGGGATGGAATCGCTTGAGCGACTCCTCTTTTCCCCGTTTCAGAAATATCTTTTTATACATAAAATGATGTGATGTGTTTCGGATATATGATACGGATGGTTACTCTTGGACTGCGATCGAAGCCGCTGCCTCGCCTTTGCTTTCTTCGGGATGGTCTTTGGATGCTTCGGGATGGTTTTGGCTTTCCTCTGGTTCGTTTTTGTTTTCCTCTACCTCGGGTGTAGCCTCTTTCGGTTCCGGTTCCACCAGTATATAGTCGCCCGTGTTCTTGAGACGTTCCATTTCGCGGTAAAGGTGTATACAGGTCCAGGCATCCGTAGCGGCATACAGCAACTGCGACTCACGCAGTTCGTCCTTCTCCCAGTTGCTCAACCTTTGTCCCTTACAGATGCGCTTGCCGAAGAGGTTAGCATACAGTTTCTGCAGGCTCTTGTCGGCTATGCCCATATTTGCAGCCACGTTCTGAAGTTCCACGAAGTAACCTGGTTCAAACTCAGCACGCCTGTGCAGTTGACACAGGTCATCATGCCAAGAAAGTCCTATCTTGGGTACAGTGCGGTCTTCCAGCAGACGCTTGATGGCTGGCGTTATGCCGGTATGGTTGAGTCGGAACAAAAAGCATGTGTCGAGGGTGCTTACCTGCAACAGCGACACTTCGTAGCGATGTCCCTTCACGAACGAAGGGCGTGTCTCGGTGTCAACACCCAAGATTTCCTGCCCGAGCAGGTAATCCACAGCCGCTTCGGTCTCCTCTGGGGCAACGACAACGATGATGCGCCCGTCGAAGAGTATCTGCGGCAACGCATTTATTTTATTTTTGTCGAACGTCTTAAATATTTGCTTCATCAATGTGTTATCTACTATTGGCGTGCAAAATTAAAAAAAAATGCTGAGAAAAAGGTTAGTTTCTCATTTATTTTCTCTAATTTTGCAGAATATTACCTTTCTGGGGTAAGGAGGAAGCCACCATTTCACAATGGTCAGCTATCATCTTCCAGACTTAAGCAATACACCTTATTATATATAAGAAATGGCAAAGAAAAAAACAGGCAAGCCTGCAAAATCGTTCAAGGAGGTCTTCGGACTACAATATATATTCAACAACTTCATAACAGACTTCTTTCTGGGGATGGCCCTCCTTTTTGCGGCAGGCTTCATCATCATAGCCATGTTCTCGTTTATCAATACGGGAGCGGCCGACCAAAGCATATTGGAAGATATGCGTGAAGGCGAATGGAGTAATTCCGGTCACCAGTTTCAGAACTATTGCGGTTCCATTGGTGCCATCGTGGCGTATTGGCTCATGGCCGCCAATCTGGGATTCCCCTCATTCCTGCTGCCCATCTTCCTGATTGTGGTGGGCTTGCAGGTCATGCATGCATACAAGATAAAACTACTCAAGTGGTTTCTGGCGCTGATGGTAGTAATGATATGGAGCTCGGTAACATTCGCCAAGTTCCTGACACCCCTCTGCGGCGGACTGATCTTCAACCCAGGCGGAAAGCAGGGACTCTTCGTTGTGCAAACACTCGAAAACCTCGTAGGACCTCCGGGGCTTACCGCGATTCTGCTGTTTGTAGCCATCGCCTTCCTTACCTTCCTTACCACCGAAACCATCCACGTGATACAGAAGATACTCAACCCCGTGGGATTCATCACGAACAAGGTGAAGTTTGTCATCACCAACCATCCTGATAACAAGGAGCAATACCAACCGGAAGAGGTGTCTTATACCAACGAGGAAGAACAGCCGGAAGAAGAGGAAGAATACAAAGACCCTGAGCCAGCACGCCCCATCGACCTGGACATTACGCCCGCTCCACCGGTGGAAGCGGCAGCACCCGAGCCACTCGATACGCAGAAGAATACGCAGGAGGACGCTCACGCTACAACTCCAGCTACCCCGGGTAAGGATATAGGCATGGACATCTCCATCGCAGCAGAAGGCGAAAAGGCTTCGGGCGAAGTGGTGACCACCAACGAACAGCTCAACACGCCCATCAATCCGAAGGAGCCGTTCACCAACTACAAGTATCCTACACTGGGACTGCTGAAGAAATATGACACCAACGAGAGCTATATTGACGAGGCAGAGCAGATAGCCAACAAGAACCGCATCATAGAGGTGCTGGGCAACTTCGGTGTGCAGATAAAGACCATACGTGCTACTGTCGGCCCCACCATCACGCTCTACGAAATACAGCCGGCAGACGGTGTGCGCATCTCGAAAATCAAGAACCTGGAAGATGACATCGCACTAAGTCTCGCTGCCCTCGGCATACGTATCATCGCCCCCATACCCGGAAAGGGCACCATCGGTATCGAGGTTCCTAATGCCAACGCCAACATCGTGAGCATGGAGAGTATCCTCAACTCCAGGAAGTTCCAGGAAACAAAGATGGAACTGCCACTCGCCTTGGGAAAGACTATCACCAACGAGGTATTCATGGTAGACCTGGCAAAGATTCCGCACCTCCTTGTAGCAGGTGCCACCGGACAGGGTAAGTCGGTCGGGCTGAATGCCATCATCACCTCCCTGCTCTACAAGAAGCACCCCAACGAACTGAAGTTTGTGCTCATAGACCCGAAGAAGGTAGAGTTCAGTGTCTATTCGCGCATTGCCAACAAGTTTATGGCCGCCGTTCCGGGTGAGGACGAACCCATCATCACCGACGTTACCAAGGTGGTGCGCACGCTCAACAGCCTCTGCGTACTCATGGACAGCCGCTACGACTTGCTCAAGAAAGCCGGCGCACGCAATATCAAGGAGTACAACCAGAAGTTTATCAACCACCGGCTGAAACTTACTGACGGACATGACTATATGCCCTATATCGTTGTCATCATCGACGAGTTTGGCGACCTTATCATGACTGCCGGCAAGGAGGTGGAGCTTCCCATCGCGCGCATCGCACAGTTGGCACGTGCCGTAGGCATACACATGGTAATAGCCACACAGCGCCCCACCACCAGCATCATTACCGGTAACATCAAGGCCAACTTCCCTGGACGTATCGCCTTCAAAGTTACGGCATCCATCGACTCGAAGACCATTCTTGACCGTACCGGAGCCAATCAGCTCATAGGACGCGGAGACATGCTCTACCAGGGCGGCCAGGAGCCTGTACGTGTACAGTGCGCCTTCGTCGACACACCTGAGATAGAGCGCATCAATGAGTACATCAGCGAACAGTTGGGACCGATAGAGCCACTCGAACTGCCCGAACCTTCTACCGAAGACGGCGCAGGAGGAGGCCCCAATGTAGACACACACAACCTCGACCCGATGTTCGAGGAGGCCGCACATGCCATCGTCCTTACCCAACAGGGAAGCACGAGCATGATACAGCGAAAATTCTCCATTGGCTACAACCGCGCCGGAAGACTCATGGACCAGCTCGAGAGTGCAGGCATCGTGGGGGCAGCGCAGGGCAGCAAGCCGCGTGAGGTACTCATACAGGACGACAACCAACTGACCAACCTCCTCGCCCAACTGAGAGGATAAAGGTTTTCTATAGGCGAGACTAAAACACGCCTATACAGGTTCCGTCTAAGCCGAGAGCCTATCTTCGTACAGGAAACGAACATCATACAAATACGCACAAAACATACAGACTATGAAACATCTATTCATGATACTCTTCGCCATGGCGACCCTGTCTCTGCCATCATACGGACAAACCGCCAAGCAAGTACTCGACAAGACCGCCAAGGTACTGGGCAACAAGGGCGGTGCCAGTGCCAACTTCCAAGTATCGGGCAGCAAGTTGGGCAACACCAGCGGCTCCATTGCCATCAAGGGCAACAAGTTCAATGCACGCACGCCACAGGCCATCGTGTGGTTTGACGGAAAGACACAGTGGACCTATCTGAAGAAGACCAATGAGGTAAACGTCAGTACGCCCACCCAAGCACAGCAGATGTCCATGAACCCCTATACCTTTATTAATATATACAAGACGGGCTACACCATGGACATGAAGACTGTAGGCGGCAACTATCAGGTACACCTGAAGGCCCAGAACCAGAAACGCTCCGTACAAGAACTCTACGTCACGGTAAACAAGAATACGTACGTTCCCTCGGCTGTCAAGATGCGCCAAGGTTCCTCATGGACTAACATCACCATATCAGGATTCCAGGCCAAGAACATACCGGCCAGCTCCTTTGCGTTCAACAAGAAAGAATTCCCTTCTGCCGAAATCATTGACCTCAGGTAGAAAAGGATTGCGGACTATTCAGTTTTTTAGAACACACCTAAATAGTATGAACAACGTTTTATCACTAAGCCAAGACAGGTTCTCGGCTCGCAAATTTACCACTGAACCAGTAAGTCAGGAGGACATCGACTACATCATGGAGTGCGTGCGCCTTGCACCTTCCGCAGTAAACAAGCAACCATGGAAATGGCTCATCGCACGGTCCGAGATTGCCAAGCAACATTTGCAGGAGGCATACGACCGCCCCTGGTTCAAAACTGCCCCCATGTATATAGTGGGAATGAAGAACGTAGAGGAAAACTGGGTACGGAAGTATGACGAGAAGCCCCACGGCGACATCGACATAGCCATAGCTGCGGAGCACCTCTGCCTGGCTGCCACGGAAAGAGGACTCGGCACATGCTGGGTATGCGCCTTCGACCCTGCTGTCGTACGCCGCCATTTCCACCGCGACGGTTTCGAGCCGGTTGTCATCATTCCGATAGGTCACATTGCTGAAGACTGTCCGCGCAACGAGAAAAAGCGCAAGAACATGGAGGAAATCGTAGAAGAAGTGTAACATATCCCCATAATTAGGTATCTCTCAACAATGAAAAATACCGACATTATGCGATACCCCGACATGAGGTTGTTTGCCCGAATCTTCTTACTTTTGCATACGAAAAATTGAGACGGGTTCTTACAACCATCTTTGATGGATGACACCAAGAGCTATCCGCCTTAAGAAAAGAAGTAGAAGATCAAACAATGCGTGGAATTTTCAGAACACGCCTTGAATGTTTTAGTAACAATAAAAGAGTACAAATTATGATTATCGAAAAAGTACATGCAAGAGAAATCTTGGATTCGCGTGGCAATCCAACAGTTGAGGTTGAGGTTACTTTGAAGTCAGGCATCGTAGGCCGCGCTTCTGTTCCATCGGGAGCTTCTACCGGCGAGAACGAAGCCTTGGAGCTGCGCGACGGTGACAAGGGCCGCTATCTTGGCAAGGGTGTGCTGAAGGCTGTGGAGAACGTGAACACTACTATCGCTCCTGCCCTCGTAGGCATGTCTGTACTGGAGCAGCGCGACATCGACTACAAGATGTTGGAGCTCGACGGCACCAAGACAAAGTCTAACCTCGGTGCCAACGCCATCCTCGGTGTTTCTCTCGCTGTGGCTCACGCTGCTGCCGAATATCTCCATATCCCATTGTATCGCTACATCGGTGGCGCCAACACTTATGTGTTGCCAGTGCCTATGATGAACATCATCAATGGTGGTGCCCACTCTGACGCTCCTATCGCTTTCCAGGAGTTCATGATTCGTCCCGTTGGCGCTCCTTCCGAGAAGGAAGCTATCCGTATGGGCGCAGAGGTATTCCACGCTCTGGCAAAGCTTCTGAAGAAACGCGGTCTCTCTACTGCTGTTGGCGATGAGGGTGGTTTCGCTCCTGCGCTCAATGGCATCGAGGATGCGCTCGACAGCATCTGTCAGGCCATCAAGGACGCTGGCTACGAGCCGGGCAAGGACGTGAAGATTGCCATGGACTGCGCTGCCAGCGAGTTTGCAGTACAGGAGAATGGTGAGTGGTACTACGACTACCGCCAGCTCAAGGACGGCAAGAAGAAGGATCCTAACGGCAAGAAACTTACAGCCGAGGAGCAGATCAAATTCCTGGAGGAACTCATCACGAAGTATCCTATCGACTCTATCGAGGACGGTCTCGACGAGAACGACTGGGACAACTGGGTGAAGCTTACCGCTGCCATCGGTGACCGTTGCCAGTTGGTAGGTGACGACCTCTTCGTTACCAACGTGAAATTCCTGGAGAAGGGTATCAAGATGGGTGCTGCTAACTCTATCCTCATCAAGGTTAACCAGATTGGTTCTTTGACAGAAACACTCGATGCCATCGAGATGGCTCATCGTCATGGTTACACCACTGTTACTTCTCACCGTTCTGGCGAGACAGAGGACACTACCATCGCTGACATCGCCGTGGCTACCAACTCTGGTCAGATCAAGACTGGTTCTATGAGCCGCACCGACCGCATGGCTAAGTACAACCAGCTCATCCGCATCGAGGAACAGCTTGGCGACCGTGCCGTTTACGGTTACAAGAAGCTGAAGTAAACTTAGCTAAGACAGCAGAAATCCATTTGATATACAAAGAATATATCAATACGAAGCAATAGGCATAGGTAACAGAGAGGTTATCTATGCCTTTTTTAAGCGGGAAATGCCTTCCCTACCACCAGGGTGCCGCTTCGCTTGCCCTAAACTATGTGCTCGTTGGGCCTTCTCCCCGCTCAACCATACTGTTCAAACAATATTCGCATTCAAAAAAAAGCTATACAAGTTATTTGTCAAATATTTCCTAATTTAGATTTTGTAAAAATTACAAAGGAATATTGAAATAATTACAATTTAATTTGGCAATTACAGCCAAATGGATTAACTTTGCACCCAGATTAAGTTAGCGAGAAGCATGAGAGACAAAGAAGCATACAACCGACTCGTGGCTGCAGGAATCCGTCCTTCGCTGCAGCGAATCGCCATACTCGACTGGCTTATCCATCACCCTATACACCCCACGGTAGAAGATGTCTATCAAGGCCTGTGTAGGCAGATACCCAAGTTGAGCCGTACGACCGTCTACAACACGCTGCGCATGCTGAGCGAGGCGAAAGCGGCACAGATGCTCACCATAGACGAGCACCGCGTATGCTACGACGGAAACGTAACCAGCCATGTACACTTCTTCTGCAAGAGATGCGGAAAAGTGATAGATTTCATGGAAGAGAAAGCTCCGTATCTTGACAAAGCCAAGACCATAGACGGCAATATTGTGGAAGAACAACAGCTCTACTACAAAGGCATCTGCGCAGAATGTGCGCAGAAAGACACGGCACCAGAACAGTAAGCGACAAAAGCATATATACAAAAACACCTAAGTACAAAAACATTATGAAGAAGAAATTTATCTGTACCGTTTGCGGTTACATCTACGAAGGCACCGAGGCGCCGGAAAAGTGCCCTATCTGCAAAGCACCGGCAAGCAAGTTCAAGGAGATGGAAGGCGGCGTGGACGATGACCTTACCTTCGCAACAGTACACGTTCTGGGCCAGGCCTACAAGGACGGTGTAGACGAGGAAGTCATCAAGGGTCTGAAAGACCACTTCAACGGCGAATGTGGCGAAGTGGGAATGTACCTTGCCATGGCTCGCCAGGCCGACCGCGAGGGTTATCCCGAGATAGCAGAGGCATACAAACGCTATGCCTACGAGGAGGCAGACCATGCCTCACGCTTTGCAGAACTTCTGGGTGAAGTGCTGGGTGACACCAAGAGTAACCTTGAGGCTCGCATTGCTGCAGAGAAGGGTGCCTGCGAAGACAAGTTCCGCATTGCCAAGCTGGCCAAGGAGCAGGGTTCTGACGCCATCCACGATACCGTACACGAGATGGCAAAGGACGAGGCACGCCACGCTGCCGGTTTTGCAGGTCTGTACAAACGTTTCTTTAAGTAACAGAACGTCTTTAAGGCATAACAACAGAAAATAATACTATATACAAAGACATTGTATTTGTATAAGTAAAGATAATATTCTAACAAGTTGCCGGCATCACCCTTCGAGGGAGATGCCGGTTTTTTATGGTTATAAGCTAAAAACCATAGAGCAAAATATTGTTCATTCCATTTTTTCTGCGTACCTTTGCCGTTGAAACACGGCGATTCGCACAGAATCCGCTGCCAAGAAACAACAGAACAATATGGAGAAGAAGAATATAGACAAACTGGTAACGGACAACCTCAACTACGTCAAGTCACTCGCCAACAGATATCAGGGCCGAGGAGTAGACTTCGAGGACCTTGTGAGCGAAGGCTACATGGCCATGACGCAGGCGGCACAAAAATACGACGGTCAGCGCGGCACACAGTTTGTGGCATACGCTGCCCCCTTCATACGCAGTGCCATGGAACAGGCCGTCAGACAGCATGCTGCTGCCTGCGGAATGCCCAAAGACACGCACCACACTGCCGGAAAGACTGCCGCCCCCACCCTATCCGTCGATGCACCACTGACAACCAACAACAAATATACGCTGCTGGACATTCTCGTCAACAAAGACGCCATGACCGACGAAGAGAATGCATATTTCCGCATGGTATCCAAAGACTTGTATGCTGCCGTTGAAGCCCTTGACGAACGAGAGCAAACCATAATAAGAAAGTTTTTCGGCATAGGATGTGCTCATGTCACCATGGCAGAAATAGCAGAAGACTTGTGTCTGAAGCGCGAGCGTGTAAGACAGATACGTGACAAGGCGATACGCAAGATGTCGCGACAAGCACAGACCAAGGTACTGAAGGCATTGCTGAGAAAATAATATAAAAAAGAATACGGTAGTCATATATACATAGAATGGGACACATCACAAGATTCTTGGCTACATACGCCAAACTGCTGGTCATCTTCATGGTGCAGAAGCCCTTGTTTATGGCTGTAACCCATGCCTCTTCGCAGATGACATGGGGTGAATTGTTCTGCGCCATACCTTCCGTTGTCTACCACGGACTGCCGCTCGACCTGGCCATGGCCGGCTACCTTTCCTTACTGCCCGGCCTACTCCTATTGACAGCGGTATGGATCAGAGAAGACTTCATACGTCCCGTACTCAATGTCTATTATGCAGTCATCGCTCTGGCCGTTGCGTTCTGCTTTACACTCAACGCAGCCCTATACCCCTTTTGGAACTTCCCGCTCGACACTACACCCTTCTACTACTTCTTTACATCGCCCAAAGATGCTTTGGCAAGCGTCAGTTTCCTGTTCATTGTGGCAGGCATAGCCGCCTTGGCCATATTGACATTCCTCTTCTGGTGGATTCTGAAGACACGTTCGCCACACCGCGACCGTTACGGACGCAGAGACTATCGCCGCAGTGTACCTATGGACAAGCACCGCATACGCACCTCGCTTATTCTTCTGGTGCTTACTGCTCTGCTCATCATCCCCATCAGGGGCGGTCTGTCCGTCTCCACCAACAATACGGGCAAGGCATATTTCAGCCAGAAAGCTTTCCTTAACCATGCGGCAGTCAACCCCATGTTCAGTCTCTTCGAAGCCATAGACCATCAGGAAGATTTTTCATCCATGTACCGCTTTATGGACGAGAAAGAAGCCGACAGCATCTTCTCTACCATGACAAGCACAAGCGACTCCCACACCTACCCTCTGCTTAACGAAACGGCAAGGCAAGACGCTCCGGACATACTGCTCGTCATCATGGAGGGATTTGCCAGCGACCTGATGCCGTCTCTCGGTACATACAGCGACGTAGCCGTACAACTCGACTCCATAGCCCGGCAGGGTATCCTCTTCACACGGTTCTACGCCAACAGTTTCCGTACCGACCGCGGACTCGTATCCATACTGAGCGGTTATCCGGCCCAGCCCACCACGAGCATCATGCGTTACCCCGCCAAGGCTGCCGCCCTGCCCTCCCTTGTCCGTTCACTACAGGATAGCAAGCATTACCACTCTGCCTACTACTACGGAGGAGATGTCGACTTCGCCTTCCAGCGTTCCTATCTTGTGTCGCAGGGCTTTGAGAAGATTGTCTCCGAGGACGACTTCCCCGCCAGTCAGAGACTGAGCAAGTGGGGCGTACACGACCACCTTGTGGCAGACAGGATGATGGAAGACATCGAGCACGAACAGCAAGTCAAAGGCCCCATGTTCCGCGTACTGCAAACATCAAGCAGCCATGAGCCCTTCGAGGTACCCTACTCGCACCTCAAGGACAACCATCTCAACGCTTTCGCCTATACCGACAGCGTGATGGGTGCCATCGTTAGAAGATACAGCAAGTTGCCGCGCTGGAAGAACACCCTCGTCATCTTCGTTCCTGACCACGTGGGCTACTACAAGGAGAATCTCGACAATGCCGACCGCAGCCGATACCAGATACCGCTCATCTTGGCAGGCGGTGCCATTACACACCCCATGAAGGTAGGTATTATAGGCTCCCAACAGGACATTGCAGCCACCCTGCTCGGACAGTTGGGCATACAGCACAGCGAGTTTAAGTTCAGCAAGAACATGATGAGCGATGCCACGCCTAAGTTTGCTTTCTTCACCATCAACGATGCATTCGGTGTCGTGTCTGAAGAAAATTCACTCATCTACGACAACAAGTTGAAGAAAGCTGTGTACAACAAAGGACCGCAACCTGGCTACAACCAGAAGAGGGGCATGGCTTACCTGCAGAAACTGTACGACGACATAAACAGCAAATAAAATTTCCGGCAAGACCGACAAGAACAACAAAAGCAACAGAAAAAACGAAACAAAAAAGACAAATGACAGACATACTGAACATCCTGACCGAAACAGACACCTGGCTACTGCTGCTACTCAACAGCTGGCACTGTGCATGGGCCGACAATTTCATGATGCTTGTCAGCAGCCGTTTCGCATGGATACTTTTTTATGCCAGTTTTCTCTTTGTCATGGCCAGGAACTATCCGGCGCTCAGCGTGATAAAATGCCTCCTTGCCATCGTCGCCATCGTCGTACTGTGCGACCAGACTGCCTCGGGACTTATCAAACCATTGGTAGAGCGTATGCGCCCCAGCAATCCCGACAACCCCATCGCCCCGATGGTAAACATCGTAAAGGGTTACAGAGGCGGCCCTTACGGATTTCCCTCTTCACACGCCGCTAACGCATGGGGGATGGCATTCTTCGCCATGTACCTCGTACGCAATGCCAAACTCAACACCATGCTGATGCTATGGGCAGCCACATTGTCTTATTCGCGTATATACATGGGGGTGCACTATCCGGGCGATATTCTCGTAGGCACACTTATCGGGTTCTGCTATGCCTCTCTCTGCTATTCCGTACTTTTACGAATCGACAGACAGACTGTCAAGGCTTGGCACTCGCCCGAACATGCACGACGGCAAGAGTACCTTCCGTTCGCTGCCATGACACTTACTCTGGTAGCCATCATGGTGGCATCAACCATCATGATGCTGACAGGCTCTGACATACTTATCGTGTAACTCCGAACTTACAGTAGCCCCGCATACTGAGACTACGCAAGAAACACAGAATCATTCACCAAATAAAATTATAGCAAACATGAAGAAACTTATGGTTTTGGCAATCGCTGCAACAGGAATAGCCCTTGCAGCCTGCAACAACAAAAAGGCAGAACAGCCCCAGAACGCCCCAGTACAGGAGGAAGTGATAACCGACAGCGCATTCCAGAGCAAGGCTGCCGGCGAATACCAGAGCTTCGACGGCAGCAAGAGCATCACGCTCGGCAAAGACTTTACCGTTACCGTAAAGAACGACCAGGAATACTACAAGTGGGACCTCACCATGCAGCCACAAGGCGACCAGACCGTCATCACGCTCGACCGCAAGGGTGCTGACAAGGACATACAGACAGAGGCCCAGCTGGATGTAGCAGACGGCAAGCTCATCGTCAAGAACGAGACCTACCGCAAGAAGGCTGACAAGTAATTCTGCAAAAGCGTTTTGTTACGTTATATTACATCGAAATGAAGTTGGAAGGTTAACGCTTTTGCCCTTTCAGGGCGAGAGAAGAAATGCCCTCCCTAAACCACAGGGTGCCGCTTTGCTTGCCCTGGGCTATGCGTTCGCTGGGCCTTCAGCCCGCTTCAACCGTACAGGTCGATAAAAAGCTGGTAAACTTCTGCTTCAATATGATAGATCAAGAATTGGAGAATAAGAGAATTTCCCAAATGTCTTGAAAATATAGAATTACGCGAAGGCTTGACCGGTCAAGCCAATGGTAGCCTGCATGAAGGAGGTACAGCGCAACGAGACTATACCCCATCATAAAACGCACGTACGTGCGATACTCGATGCACGTACGTGCGTTTTCCTCACATCCGTTATTACAATGACAAAGTTTTCACACTGTGGGGTTCTTAGAAAACAAGCCTATACTAAAAAACGCTCCCCACTTCACAGTGAGGAGCGTTCATCAATAGGTATTAGTTTTCGTTTAAGGTAAAAAGATTGTATTCAGGATAACGATTGCAAAGGTACTACATTTTCACGGATAAAAAAAAATATTTTCTATGTTTTATAACATATTTTGCAAAAATACCGGAAAAAAGTACACACAATAAACAAAAAAGTACACCACTTTTATATTTATACAACAATTAATCAGAAAGGAGAAGAAAAATTAAGTTGCATACGGTTTCTTCTTTTCAATTAATTTTGTACCTTTGCACCACATTATATATAACCACGCACCCACACGCTGCACTACGATGTGTCGGCGGTGGCACGTGCATTAAATCATACCACGCAATATGGCAACAAACGAAGAAAACCTGAACGAGGAGAAGAAAAGCATCTCCTTCGTCGAGCAATTTGTAGAAGAAGACCTCAAGGAGGGCAAAAATGGTGGACGCATACAGACACGTTTCCCGCCAGAGCCCAACGGATACCTGCACATAGGACACGCCAAAGCCATCTGCATGGACTTCGGTGTGGCAGAAAAATACAATGGCATATGCAATCTGCGTTTCGATGATACCAACCCCAGCAAGGAGAACAACGAATACGTAGAGAACATCCTGCAGGACATACAGTGGCTCGGATTCAAATGGGGCAATATCTACTATGCCTCCGACTACTTCGAGAAACTGTGGCAGTTCGCCGTATGGATGATAAAGAACGGCCATGCCTATATCGACGAACAGACCGCCGAGCAGATAGCTGAGCAGAAAGGTACTCCCACTACCGCCGGTACGGCAAGTCCATACCGTGACCGTCCCGTGGAGGAAAGTCTCGCCCTGTTCGAGAAGATGAACACACCCGAAGCAGAAGAAGGCAGCATGGTACTGCGTGCCAAGCTCGACATGGCCAACCCCAACATGCACTTCCGTGACCCCATCATGTACCGTATTATCCACACTCCACACCACCGTACAGGTACCAAGTGGCACGCTTACCCGATGTACGACTTCGCACACGGACAGAGCGACTACTTCGAGGGTGTCACCCACTCCATCTGTACACTGGAGTTTGTACCCCACCGTCCCTTGTACGACAAGTTTATAGACTTCCTGAAGGAAATGGACGGTACGGACGACAACATAGCCGACAACCGCCCACGCCAGATAGAGTTCAACCGACTCAACCTGACCTATACCGTCATGAGCAAGCGCAAACTGCACACACTCGTAGACGAGCATCTGGTAAACGGATGGGACGACCCACGCATGCCTACCCTCTGTGGTATGCGCCGCCGCGGCTACTCGCCCGAAAGCATACGCATGTTCATTGACAGCATAGGCTACACCAAGTTTGACGCGCTGAACGACATGGCGCTGCTCGAAGCATCTGTGCGTGAGGACCTCAACAAGAAGTCATGCCGCGTAAGTGCTGTGCTCGACCCTGTCAAACTCGTCATCACCAACTATCCCGAGGGAGAAACCGAGGAGATGGAAGCTGTCAACAACCCCGAGAACGAGGCAGACGGCACACATACCATCACTTTCTCCAAGAACCTGTGGATAGAGCGTGCCGACTTCATGGAGGATGCACCCAAGAAATTCTTCCGTATGTCTCCGGGCAAAGAGGTACGCCTCAAGAATGCCTACATTGTAAAGTGTACAGGATGCACCAAGGACAGCGAAGGTCGCGTTATCGAGATTCAGGCTGAATACGACCCCACCAGCAAGAGCGGCATGGAAGGTGCCAACCGTAAGGTAAAGGGTACCTTGCACTGGGTTTCGGCTGACCACTGTGTAAAGGCCGAAGTACGTGAGTACGACCGCCTCTTCAACATAGAGAACCCGTCGGCCGACGAGCGCGACTTCCGTGAGTTGCTCAACCCCGAGAGTCTGCACGTGTACCCCGACTGCTATGTAGAGGAATATGCCGCACAGAAGAAGGCAGGCGAATACCTGCAGTTCCAGCGCATTGGCTACTTCATGGCCGACCTCGACTCTACTCCCGAGAAACCTGTATTCAACAAGACCGTCGGTCTGAAGGACACTTGGGCAAAATTAAACAAGTAAGCCATAACCGAAAAATATGAATACAGCAGAACTGTTTCTCTGGATACTGGACAACCTGAGCTATTGGGTAGTGACACTGTTCATGGCCATAGAGAGTTCGTTCATTCCCTTTCCGTCGGAGGTAATAGTACCTCCTGCGGCATGGAAGTCTATGGACCCTGCCTGCCCCATGAACTTTGTCCTTGTCATCGTGTCTGCCACCATCGGTGCCGACTTGGGTGCGCTCATCAACTATTACCTTGCCAAATGGTTGGGTCGCCCCATCGTCTACCGCTTTGCCGACAGCCGTATCGGGCACATGTGCCTCATAGACCGTGCCGCCGTTGAGAAAGCGGAAGATTTCTTCCGCAAGCACGGTGCCACGTCTACCTTTTTCGGACGCCTTGTGCCTGCCGTACGCCAGCTTATCAGCATACCCGCAGGACTTGCCGGCATGAACATCGGCAAGTTCTTGTTGTACACCACACTCGGCGCAGGCGTATGGAACACCGTGCTGGCCTTCATCGGATGGGCTATCTACCGCTACACCGACTACAAGACCACCATGGATGTCTATAAGCAGGCCTCAAAATACAGCAGCGAGATAGGCCATGTATTACTGGTTCTCGCTGTTGTAGTAGTGGCATTCCTTATCTATAAAGGTGTCAAGAAGAAATAATCCGTTTACTTTATCGTTACCTGCGTGGCGCCATAGCCATACTCACGGAAGGAAGCATCCTGCCACGTACAGTTCTTGTAACGATATTTAAGTTCCTGCAGCAGAGCCTGCCTCAACACCCCATCACCCTTGCCGTGGATGAAGACTATCTTCTGTCCACGGCTTTTTTTGTGCTCTTCCATGGTCTTCTTGAACACATCGAGCTGATAATGCAGTATGTCTGCGGCATTCATGCCCGCCTTCGTTTCGAGCACCTCGTCGGCATGCAGGTCTACCACGAGGGTACCGTCATCCTTGCGGTGCTTCTGTTTGGTCTTGTCGGTCACCACGGTTTCGTCCTTGTACATCTGCTCTTTCAGTCTATGCGAATCTACTACCAGCGGGCGCGCCACCTCGTCGTTCTGCACGATATGGAAGATAAGAGCCGGCTGTTCGAAGAAATCGTTCTCCTCAAAGACATGCAGCTTGTAAAACTTCACAGGGTCTATACGCATCTGTACGTCTACGGCAGGCTTCAGCAAGAACGGCTTGTCCTTCTTGTAGGCTGTCATCTGTACGGCTATGCGCCCCATGCTGCCAAGCGCATCCCTGCCAAACTCCTCGATGAAGAGTTTCGTATTGGGTTCCACCTCTCCCTCAGCCTTGAGGGTCCAGGCATTGCCCTCTGCCACCATGTACACAAAGTGCAGATAGTAATTGCTGTCGTTCACCATGTAGGTCTCAAAACGCGTATTGGTTACCTCCTTGATGTCTATGGGCACAAAGGCAAGGCATGCATTCAGTTTGTTGCCTCCGTCTCGCTCCCGGGCGGGTGCACGGTACGTTATCTCGCGGTCGGAAGCGTCATACTCGTCTACCGTCATGTCCGTTTCGGCCTCATGGTCGTTCAGTATCGACTTGATGCTGCGGCTGTCGTTCCTCAGTTCTGTGGCAGCATGCGCCTCTGCCTGTTGTTTGGCATCCATCTTGGCAGCTATCATCTTACCCATGGTATAGTCGTCTTGCTCTACCACGACAACATCGCTTATAGGAGTAGGAATTTCAAAACCGTCCTCGTCCTCTACCAAGACTATGTTATTACCCTGGAAACCGGATACCTTTCCGCCGCCGGTCTCACTCAAAAATCTTACTTTGTCACCTATTTTCATTACATTGTTCTTTTTTAGTCATTTATACTGCGTGCAAAGATACAAAACTTTCGGCACAAGACCAAAATGTTGCGTGGGTATAAAAAAAACACGTACCTGCATCAAGCGATGCAAGTACGTGCGCTTCTTTGTAACATCGGTGAAAACACCGTGTCTTTCTTATCTTTTACTTTACAACATATTTGGATCCGTTACAAATATATACACCGGGAGCCAAGATGTATCGGGCATCTTCCTTGCTGCCTACTTCCGCAACCTTTACACCGCCCAGAGTATAAATCTTGACAGGTTTGGCAGAAACGCCGTTGTCGGCAGAAGGAGCCGCGATGGCGCTTACGGCATTACCGTCCACATCATAGCATTTGCCGTTCTCGAACAACAGGTCTGCTGTCTGTGGACTGCCGCCATTGTTGAATATGATGTGGGTAGGAATGGCTTTAAGGTCACCCGTATAGGTCCACTCCCAGATGTCGAGTCCATTGTACTGTCTGCCGGTCTTGACACATGCCTGACCTGGCCATGAGCCGCCCGTATAGTTGGCATTGTTATTGTTTTGGTCCCATACCCATGCCATCACGGTAGTCCATGAGGCAGGAGCCACAAAGTAAGCACAGAGAGCTGCATTGGGGTCTACCTTTTTATAACTGTAAGAACCCGTCTTTGTCCTACCCGATGCGCTCGTCTGACTCCAGTACACCATCTTGCTGTCACCGTAATTCATATCCTGTCCTATGACAAAGGTACTTGTCTGTCCGGGCGACAGTGTCACCTTGCTCTGCCCGTCTACCTGGTACCATCCCGCTGTGCAGCTCTCTGACAGCGTTACGGTTACGCTGAGCGTTTCGGCAAGGAAGTTGCCGCCTTCCTGCGAGAAGGCTATGGTGCCGTCCACGACTGGGATCTCCGTGTTCCAGGTAGTACCCGTCTCTTCATTGCCGTCATAGTTCTGGTTGCCCTTGTGCTGTGCAGCCGAAGCGTAGATGAAGGGACCGTCCTCCCCTATCTTTCCGCCCGTCCAGTCTTTGACGAGTACACGAACCTGCCCTTGGTTGGTCGGGGCCGACACGGTAATGGTAGAACCCGAATAAGTCTGACCTGTCACCACGTCGGTGTAAGTGCCGCCTGGGCAACCGGTGAATGTAGCACCGCCATTGAGTGCCACCAATGCATAACTGTCCTTATAGGCACGCTTGAAGGCAATGCCGCCGTTGGCTGTACAACCGTCGGAAGTCCACTGTCCCTTGCGCAGTGCAGGCACAGCCTGACGTATCTTGTTAAGTCTGATGAGGTGCTGTGCCAAGTCGTGGTTGAGTGTAGCTGCAGCGTTGCCGCTTGCTGCATATTCGCCGAAGTCGCTGGCTGTCACGTCACCCGTAAGATAACCTCCGAAGTAGGCGCGTCCTGTATCGGAGAGCGGACCATTAGGACCGTTGTCTATCTTAGAGCCACGGCGGAACCCTATCTCCGAACCATAGTAGAGGCATGGAATGCCGCGGAAGGTAAACATGAGCGAGAGGTTCTCTGCCCACTGACTGTCACTGCCCGAGAAACGAACGCCGTCATTGGGCTGTGGACCATAGTCGTGGCTGTCTACATATACGACATTGAAGGTAGCATCGTTGTAGTGGGTATCGCCGTCACATGCCATGCCGTAAGCACTGGCAGCCGAAGTGAAGTTGTAGTGCAAGGGGAAGTCGATGACATTGAATCCGCTACTCTGCGAATAGTCAGGCTCATGATAGGCACCGTTCACCATCTTGGCGTTTTGGGTTGTGGGCGAATTGGCGACATCCTGCAGACAGAGCTGCATGTTGCCCAGCGGGTCTGCACCTTCCTTCACCTCCTGCTGGTCCCACCATGAGGCATCGCTGTTCCATTTGGCGAGTAGACTTGCGTCCGACTGCCATGTATAGAAGTAAGGCGACAGACAGTCCTGCCCACGGTACTGTACGCCACCAAAGCGGGAGCACACCTCGCCATACATGAAGAAGGGAGCCTGGTTGAGTCGTTTGCTCTTGTACTTCTCTCCGGCAGCGGCAAACTGTGGAATGAACACCTTGTTGAAGGTAAGTCGCGAAATGTGTCCAGAGGTATCGATACGGAAACCGTCCACGCCCATCTCGATAAAGCGCGTGTAACATTTCACCAGATACTCAGCTACGGCATCGTTCTCCGTGTTAAGGTCTACACAGTCGCCGGCTATCTGTCCCCACCAACGACTAGGCTCGTCCCAATTCCATGCGTTTGCCACATGGTGCCAATAGTTGTGCGTGTCGTGGTTCTTGCCGTCGGTATTCTTCATCTGTGCCAAGCGTCTCTGGTACTGCACATTTTCGTTGTCCAGATAGTCGCTACCCAATTTGTCCACTTCGGGTATCATACACGAGTTGATGTACGACTGGTTGCGCAGTTTCGTGTCACGTTCGAAGAGCTTGCAGAGATTCTCTTCACCGAAGTTTCCAGTATGGTTGAGCACAATGTCGAGGATAATCTTGATGCCTTTGGCGTGTGCCTTGTCTATGAGTTCCTGGAACATCACGTCACCGCTCTTGGTTCCGTCGCTGCTCTGGTAACGGCAGTCTACCTTGGTAAAGTCCATAGCATGGTAGCCATGATAGTCGTAGCCGGAGGCATTCTGCACCACAGGAGTAATCCAGATGGCGGTGAATCCAAGAGCCTTGATGTAATCGAGCTTGTCGATGATACCCTGGAAGTCACCTCGCCAACATGGATCTTTTGTGCTTTTCTGCTGTTCCTGGTTGTCCCAGCAGAGCACGTTGTTACCTGAATCACCATCATAGAACCTTGTGGTTATGACAAAATAGATACTCTCGTCGCGGAAGTCGGTGCGGTTGGCTGTGAAACTGTCAGTGGCGGTCACCGTCTGCGCAGCGAAGAGGCACAGCAGCAGTGCCGTACATAGTTTTGCGGTCATTCGTTGCATAGCGTGTTTGTTTTGGTGTTTATGCTCAGTCCCAAAGGGACGACTTGTGTGACATGTACAGTTCCGGTTCCTCTTCATCAAAGAAGGAAGCGTCGCTGTTCCCTTTGGCACAGAACTCATCGGTCTGTTCACCTTCCTTGTAGGATGTGGCTGTCATTACCGCTTCTGCCATGATAGGGGTTACACTAAGGAGGGGCTTGATATATGTTTTCTTTTTCATCGTTTATTTACTTTTGTGTGTTGAATACGTTATATGTGTTGGGGCTTTTTTTCCTTTTTTACCTCTTTATCTTTTTGCCTTTGTATATATAGATTCCCTGGGTGGGGTGTGTTACCTTGATGCCCTGCAGGGTGTAATAGGCATCGTCTGCCACAGCATTGCGGCGGGAGGCCTGCACTTCGCTGATGCCGGTAGTACTGTCATTCCATGGGTTGACGTCGAAGGAGAGTGCCACCTTTGATTTGGCATTGGCATCATCCGTATTTTCTTTCACATTGCCGGTTATCTGTCCATTGAAGCCAAGCTTGTCGGCAGGCAGACTGAGGTAAGCATATCCTGCTTTCACTGTACCGGCAGCACGGAAGAAGCCCCAGTAGTCTTCAGGCTTGTTGGTTTCATTGGTATAGTGCTCCTTGTAATACTTGGTCTTGGAGAACTGGTTCAGCGCAAAGTGGCGGGTCTTGTAGTCATACTTGCCGTCGTCGGTCATATTATATGTACCGTTCTCAATGGTCAGTCCGTAGAGCGAAGCCACAAGATAGTTGGCATAGGTTTCGCCGCTATAGCTTTGGCTCCACCACTCTTCCGGGGTATCGGTAACATTTTCATCTGTAGCGGTAAGTACTGTGAAATTCTGCTCCTTAGCTTCTGTCAGGGTACCACTGTAGATGAGTACCACCGGCTCATTCTCGGGAATGTACTTCAAGCTGCGCAGTTTCACGGTTCCGTTGCTCTGTCCGTTGTAAGAGGTATTATCCGTAGAAGCCTCGAAGTCGTGTGCTGCATATGCCTTATAGTTCTCCGGCAACTGGAGGTTGAGCGTGCTGCAGAAGGTGCGTATGCCCGATTTAGGTATCGTTACGGTGATATCCTTCACCAGTTCTATGCGGTAGGTACTTGTCGTGGTGTTGAGGTGTATGACATAATAGTTGTAGCTGTCGTCCACCAAGGGGTTGAGGCTCTGCTCACCATTGCACACGCCCCCCGTGTTACCATCCTTTGCTTTATAACCGGAGACAGAAACAGCACCGCTGAGAGCCGAACCGTCATACTCGTCCTGCACCTGCGGGCGCACCACATAGTTCCAGATGTTATTTGAGTCGTACGCACTGCTGGTTGTCCGTTTGCTATTGTCATCAAAAACGGAAGACGGCAAGAAGGAGAAGTAGAGGTTGCGGTATGATTCCTCTCCATTTGTCGCAGCTTCTCTCTTCTTGACAATGCCCGAATAGACAATGCTGTCCACCACGCTGTTGTCTTTGGGGTTGAGGTAGATGCGCTTCGACATCTTCAGGGCAGTCGTCTTGGAATCCTGATACTTGGCTTCATCTGTCACGAATCCCAACATGTAGTAGTCTTCCAGATTGGCTTTCTTGGTCTCTGTAGCCGTATTCTTGTACGAAGAAGAATACACATCCCTGTAAAGTGCATCAATGCTCTTGTTGACATAGAGCGAGAGCGAATTGGCTGCTATCTCATAGGAAATGTTATTGTTGCTTCCTTCCGCCCAACTTTGCTTGCTGCCCGTGTTGAGTCCTACGGTATAGGAAACGCCACTGCCTTTCTTGATAATAAAGCAGTTTTCTTTATTCTCAGTAGTGTATGCCTCGTTGTAATAACCCGTTAGCGAAGTGTTATTTACCTTAGCGAGATTGGAATAATTGCTGCCAAGGGTGGAGTTGTCACTTGTGGGGCGGAACTGGATGTCCTGTTTGTTCTTGCCACGTACATAGACTTTTACGTCGTTGTCTTTCTCGCCGGGCAGAGCCTCGTCTTTGAATCCGACAGTCCATTTCTCGTAATCATACACGGTAGAGTTTCTCTTACGCGAAGCTGTCATCGGCAGAACGACAGTCTTACCGCCGTATGTGGCGACCATTTCATACGCCGTGTCAAAAGTTTTGTTAAGTCCATTTGTGTCGTAATAGGCGCCATCGGCTACTACGAAACCTGGTTGGTCAGAAGCAGGATACTGCGTACCGCTACCATTATTAAAAATGACTTTCGTATCGGAAAGATTGGCCTCAGGAACCGTTATCTTCCAGGAGGCGATGGTTGTGCCGTTAAGGGTCTCCTTATTGGTTGTCCAGTTGTCGTCTGTACTTGCAGTGGCTTCCGTCCCAGGCCAGTTGCCAAGCAGCGTAGTGGCATCACCATAGTAGGCATAAGCCTTTACCGTATTCCAATCGGACGGACAAAGGAAATGGATGGTGACAGTCACATCACTTTCAGCGGCCATCAACTGATAGGGTATGCATGTCATAGCACACACCAACAGGAATAATGTAAATATTCGTTTCATCTTCTGTAAGTTTAAGTTTTTATTTTGGTAATACTTTTTCGCCTTTTCCGGCAGGCGCTGTCACAGGGCCTACGTTTGTCAGTTTTTACATCTTGTTCGCTCTAATTTAATTAGGAGTTATCAGGTGTGCATACTGCATTTTCCATGGTGACAAGGTCGTGGCTTCGAGGTTGGCCACACTATGGATGTCCAAGTTTTCGACGGCTAAGTTACAACAAATAATCATGACCTTTTAAGCATTTTGTAAAAAACGTTACACACAAAATGCGCAAAGGATTGCACAAAGTGTGACATATTGTCAACACAAACACAAAATAACGGCGTACCCCTTTCAACAAGGAATACGCCGCCAAAAACCTAAAAACAATTTACTACCTAAAACCTATTCTCCTATGAAATTTGGAGCGATATTATCAATATACAAAACTGATTTCCGATGCAAAGTTATGAATAAGCCAGACACAATCCAAGAAAAAAGTATGTAATTCATGTCATTTTGCTGCGCAAGCGATTGCACAACCTTACGGCAGGATTATGAAAGTAACGACAAGTTGGTGCAGCGTCCTCGCTGCACCATCATCAAACATAAAAGCATGTGGATACCATTACCCTGTGGGTACGGCGAGGGCGTCGTACCTCCTAAAAAAAGAAACTATCTGCTCTTGTGTTTCATATACCAAGAGTGGACTACAAAATTGTAGATCACGAAACTGACTGCTATCAAGGCAAGAAGGGTGGCGAAAATGTATTCGCGAGGGATAACACCGATACCGAGAAAGAGGCCGAGGCTGATGCCACCTTCCCATGCCAAGAAGTAAGAGCTGTAGCTGGTACCACGCTGGCAATGGTCCGCCAACTTGACAAAGAAGAGCAGGAAACGACTTCCCATTATGCCTATGGCAAAGCCGATAAGAGCCGGAGAGATGAACTGTATGGCCATGGCCTGACGAGACAGTTCTATACACTGGGAGGCAAGAAGGAAAAGAAGTCCTGTAAGCACCTCACTCTTCAGGTCGGCATCGGCAAAGACAAAACGCTCTGCCACGATAGCGCCTAACAGCCCCGCTCCCATCATGGCATAATAAGAGGCGGTATGGGGAACAGCCAAGAGGATACCTATCGCCGTGGTAACGAGCAACAGATTGAGAAAGAGCGGTGTGCCCTGTGGCAGAAAGAAACGGTCGAGGGTAAAGAGCGGCATATTTTCGGAAGGCGCTTTGAAAGGGAACTTGACCATTGCTACCAAGCCCCATGCCGCAAGGGCAGCCGCTGCAGAGAAGAGGAGGGCTGAAGAATATCCCCATACAGGACAAAGCCAACATACGGCAAGCGGACCTAAAGCTACAGCCATTCTGCCAAACCAGGCGACGACATGATTGGCCGCCGTGCGCTGGAACGACTCGCAGATGTCTATAACGAGCGTACTACCCAACACGATCTGGGCTACACCCACCGCAGCACCAAGGACAAGTCTCAGGATGAGCAACATCCACAACTCCATCTTCCTGCCCTGCCAAAACTCCAGATAGTAGAACAGGGTCACACAAGCCACAATGGCAAGGATTGCCCACCGGCATACGGCATTGCGCCGGTAACGCTGCACCAGATAAGAACAGAAACCGCCCAAGCAGAAGAGTCCGATACCATAAATACCCATCACGCCGCCCACCTGAAGGGGTCTGAACCCGTGATGAAGCAGATAGGGAGGCATAGAGGCCATGAGTGCGTATACTGCCACCATGAGCAGCATATTGGCACACGACAGCATCCAGAACTCTCGATGCCACAACTTGATATGAACGGGCGTATTCTGTGTATCCATACGTCGGGGATTGGGTTACTCTTTTTAAGGTTTTGACTTAGTATGACTCGTCTACAGAGGGATAAGTACCTGCCTTGACGGCTTCGACATAAGCCTCAACACCTCTTGTCATCTCTGCACCCACTTGGGCAAAGTGGCGCACAAACTTTGGTTTGAAATTGGGGGTCATGCCCAGCGCATCGGCATAGACAAGTACCTGACCGTCACAGCCGGCACCGGCACCGATACCTATCGTCACGGCACGTACCTGGCGTGACACCTCGGCAGCCAACTGGGCAGGAACTTTCTCCAGCACAATGGCGAAGCAGCCTGCATTGTCGAGCGCGATGGCATCGCGTATCAGCTTCTCTGCCTCTGCCTCGTCTTTGGCACGAACACCATATCCGCCAAACTTATTGATGCTCTGCGGTGTAAGTCCGAGATGTCCGTGTACCGGAATTCCCATATCTACAAGAGCCTTTACCGTATCGGCTATTTCTTCTCCGCCCTCCAGTTTGAGTGCGTCGATGCCTGTCTCCTTCATCATGCGACAAGCGTTGCGCAACGCTTCCTCGCGCGACACCTGATAACTGCCGAAAGGCATGTCGCACACAACAAGGGCATGGTTTACCGCACGGTTTACACTGCGGGCATGATAAATCATCTGGTCGAGGGTGATGGGCAACGTGTCTGCATTGCCTGCCATGACGTTAGAAGCTGAGTCGCCGATAAGTATGCTGTCCACCCCGGCTGCATCGATAATGCCTGCCGTAGTGAAGTCGTAGGCTGTAAGCATTGTCACCTTCTCGCCGGCAGCCTTCATCGCAGCAAAGGTCTTGGTGGTTATTTTTTTCTTGTCTGTAGATAAATATCCCATATTGTTTAGCTTTTTACTGGCGGCACAAGCACTCGCCCTACCGCCTCGTACTCCATAAAAAAGAGCCCCCATTTAACGGAAGCCCCTCATTATTTGGGTGCAAAGTTACTGCAAAAAGACAACATAGCAAAACGTTTTCGGCTTTTTCTACGTTTTACGGCCGAAAGTAGACCGGTTATGAAGTCATTGACCTTTCATGGCTGTGTTTGCGGCGGGGTATGCATTCGATGGGAGGTGTCGTCCTGTAAGGTAGGGCTTGACAGGCCAAGCCAAAAGTCTTGAAATTCTCGCTAATTCCGATAGAAGAACAATTCTTAGATTCTCTAATTTTTGGCATTAA
>CAVCGV010000010.1:0-37977 GCA_963601815.1 bacterium | reverse complement strand
GCCCACCCTGGTTCGCTGTTCTTCGGGAAGCGTGGTGGGAACTGTCGGCGCAAATGTACAATTATTTCTTGAAATAACAAAATGTTTGCGGAATTTTCTTTTGTTTGATGACAATTTTGTAGCTTACGCTCCCAAACTTTACAATTACCCCACGCCCAACAGTTCCACTTCAAATATCAGGGTAGAACCACCGGGAATGCCTGGTTGGGAGAATTTGCCGTATCCCATTTCTGCGGGGATATAAAGCTCCCATTGGTCGCCTACATGCATCTGCTGCATTGCCACGATCCAACCATCTATCAAGTCGCTCAGCCGCATGGCGAAAGGTGTGCCTCCACGGCTGGAGTCGAATTTCTTCCCGTTGATGGTCCAGCCCGTATAGTGGGCGGTAACGATGCTGCGCCTTGTGGGTTGCGCCCCCTGCGGGTCGCCTTGTTTCAATACCTTATAATATATACCGCGAGACAAGGCCTTCACGCCCTCCTCCTTCGCTTTCTCTTCCAGCCAACGCTTGTTGGCCTCTACATATTCTCTCTTTGCCATAAATGTAATAAGTAAAAAAATAACTTGGTACATTTTTTTGTTCGAAAACATACCAAGTTATTATTTCATCGTTGCTAACCTCTTCCAACTTTCCGGTATCTGAAACTTGTACAGGACAAGCCAAATACGGTCAAATCGCAAAGAGGTAGGGGATATTTACTCCCATTCTATTGTTGAAGGCGGTTTTGACGAGATGTCGTAGCAAACGCGGTTTACGCCCTTTACCTTGTTGATAATCTCATTCGAAACCTTCGCCATGAAGTCGTAAGGCAAATGTGCCCAGTCGGCAGTCATCGCATCGGTGCTGGTTACGGCACGCAGAGCAACAGGATGCTCGTAAGTACGCTCGTCGCCCATCACGCCTACCGAACGGACGGTAGACAGCAGTACGGTACCTGCCTGCCAAATCTGGTCGTAGAGCGATACCTCTATCTCGCCATTCTGCATGTCGGCAGGCACGCCGGCAGCCAATACACGGCGGGCTTCCTCACCGCTCAACTTCACCTTGTATTCGCGCAAGCCACGGATATAGATGTCGTCTGCATCCTGCAGGATGCGTACCTTCTCGGGCGTGATGTCGCCCAAGATACGGACAGCCAAGCCTGGGCCGGGGAAAGGATGACGGGTAATCAGATGCTCGGGCATACCCATGGAACGGCCTACACGGCGTACCTCATCCTTGAACAGCCACTTCAACGGCTCGCACAACTGGAGGTTCATCTCCTTGGGCAGGCCACCTACGTTGTGATGGCTCTTGATAACCTTTCCGGTGATGTTCAGGCTCTCGATGCGGTCGGGATAGATGGTACCCTGGGCAAGCCACTTGGCACCAGTCTGCTTCTTGGCTTCGGCATTGAATACCTCCACGAAGTCACGGCCGATAATTTTACGCTTCTGCTCAGGGTCGGTAACGCCCGCCAAGTCGGTAAAGAACTTCTCTGATGCATCCACGCCGATCACGTTCAGACCTAAGCACTTGTAGTCCTCCATTACGTCACGGAACTCGTTCTTTCTGAGCATGCCGTGGTCTACGAAGATACAGGTAAGGTTACTGCCGATGGCCTTGTTCAGGAGGACGGCTGCCACACTGGAGTCTACACCGCCCGACAGACCGAGGATAACCTTGTCGTCACCCAACTGTGCTTTCAGTTCTGCAACGGTAGTCTCAACGAATGAGTCGGCGCTCCAGTCCTGCTTGCTGCCACAGATGTCAACCACGAAGTTCTTCAGGAGTTGTGTACCCTGCAAGGAGTGGAACACCTCCGGGTGGAACTGCACCGCCCACACCGGTTGTTTGGTCGATGCATAGGCGGCATACTTCACGTTGGCTGTAGAGGCGATGCACTTGTAATCTTCAGGGATGGCGGTGATGGTATCGCCATGACTCATCCACACCTGCGAGTTGTCCACGAAGCCGTTGAACAAAGGATTCTCCTTGTCGAACTGCTCCAGGTTGGCACGCCCGTACTCACGGCTGTCGGCAGCCTCTACCTTGCCACCTTGGGCATAAGAGAGGTACTGGGCACCATAGCAGATGCCGAGCACAGGGATGCGGCCGACAAACTGGCTCAAGTCTACCTTGAAAGCTTCCGGGTCATGAACGGAATAGGGACTACCGCTCAGGATGACACCGATAACGGAAGGGTCATCCTTCGGAAACTTGTTGTAAGGCATAATCTCGCAGAAGGTATCCAGTTCGCGTACACGACGGCCGATGAGCTGCGTGGTCTGCGAACCGAAATCCAAAATAATAATCTTCTGTTGCATATTGTCTAATTTATAATTTGTAATTTGCAGATTGCTAAGGAGGTAAGGGGAGAAGTTAAGGAGTTAAGACAACAGCCTTTGCACTTGTATTCTTTACTTTTTACCTTTTTCTCATTTTTACCTTTTTACTCTTTTACCTTTAAAAGGAATTCTTCCGCTTCCCGCAAGGTTTCTTGCTTGCCGACATCCATCAGCTTGAGGTCATCCTTCACATACCCCTCTATGCGTACTTTGTCGCAGTGCCTGAGGTAGAAGTCCATGATGGGGAACCTGTCCGGCTCGTCGTCCATTAGCGGGAAGAGTGACGGGAACACCATGTGAATGCCCGAGAAGGCAAACATCTTACACTTCTTGGGGGCGAGATCCTGGTACGGACTTTTTATTTCACCCGTCTCTATATTGGTCCACCCCACCAGGCGCATCGTATCGTCGAACAGGAGATAACGCTTGGTTTTGCGCTCGCTCACCAAGAGACGGGCAGCCAAAGGAACCTCATCGTCATTTCCGGAGGAAGCTGACGGAATGTCCTTCTGCTCCATCTGGCAGAACTTCTTCAGGTCTACATTGCTCAGAATGTCTACATTATGTATAAGGATAGGAGCAGTAGAGGCGAAGAGCGGCCATGCTTTCTTGATACCACCACCCGTCTCGAGAAGCTTGTCGCTCTCGTCGCTGATACGGATGTCCAGACCGAAGTTGTCGTTGTCGTGGAGATAATCGATGATTTGGCGGGAGAAATGGTGAACGTTCACTACAATGCGAGTAAACCCAGCATCCTTCAACTGAAGGATGACACGTTTGAGCAGCGGTTCTCCCCCTACACTTACCAAAGCCTTTGGCATACGGTCGGTAAGTGGTTTAAGGCGCGTGCCCAAGCCTGCTGCGAAAATCATTGCTTGCATTATTCGCGTGTTTGCTTTTTTAATGCGTGCAAATATACTAACATTTCGGGAGATGACCAAATTTGTGCGCCATTAACTGCCAAAACAGAAGAAAATACCAAGACGAGGACTGCTTGGGACAGCTTCATCTTGGAATATAGATTCATGTCTTTGTCATCAACAAAGACACTTGTGTATTGTGTCTTACAACATAACCTTCTGCCCTTTGTTGGTGATGTAAAGATGTCCCACTTTTCTGCATAAACTGTGAGAAAAAACTGAAATATTTCCCAGAAAGCACCTTGCCTTTCGGCTAAAAATACTATCTTTGCAGCGGCTAAAAGTTGGAAAAATGGCAGGAATTACCCCAAAATAGGTTGGAAAAGCTCCATTTTTAGACTTCAAACAGGTTGGAAAAGTTCCAATCCTCATGCTTGTAATGGTTGGAAAAAGTAATAAGTGTATGATTAATAGAAAGATATACTGTTATTTGCGCGATTTCTTCGAGAAAGAGAAAAAAGCACTCCTAATCTCTGGCGCTCGACAAGTAGGCAAAACATTCGCTATCCGAACGGTTGGAAGGGAAAGTTTTGCTAATGTCGTGGAGATAAATTTCCTCAACAATCCTAAGTATCGGGAGGCTTTCCAAACCCCTTCGGACGCAAAGGAAATATTGTTGCGCCTCTCTGCTTTGACGGAAAAGGTGCTTACTCCTAATGATACCCTTATTTTCTTTGATGAGGTGCAGGAATGCCCCGAGATGGTGACTGCCATCAAGTTTCTTGTAGATGAGGGTAGCTATCGCTATGTAATGAGTGGCTCCTTGTTAGGCGTGGAGTTGAAAGATATTCGTAGTGTGCCCGTTGGCTATATGGCAGAGAAGGAGATGTTTCCGCTCGACTTTGAGGAGTTTGCTGAGGCTGTCGGAATGAGTGAGGGGGTGATGAGCCATGTCAGAGAGTGTTATGAGCAATGTAAGGCGGTGGACGAGGTGGTTCACAACAAGTTGAATGACCTCGTTCGGCTCTATCTCATCATAGGTGGAATGCCTGAGGCGGTTCAAAAGTATATTGATACAAATAACTTGCAGGTAGTTCGTGAGGCACAAAGAGAAATTTTGCATCTTTATGGGAAAGACATCTCTAAGTATGACCCCCAAAATAAACTGTATATCAAAGATATTTTTGACTTGATTCCTTCAGAACTGAATGCCAAGAACAAGCGTTTTATCTTGAAGGCTTTGAACGAGAAGGCAAAGTTTGAGCGTTACAAGAACTCTTTCTTGTGGCTTGCCGATGCAGGTGTTGCACTTCCTACGTATAATGTGGAAGAACCGCGTTTGCCTTTGAAATTGGGAGAGCAAAGGAATTTGTTCAAGTTGTTCCTATGTGACGTAGGATTGTTGGCGAGCCAATATGCAACCAATATAGCAATCGACTTGCTTACTGGTAAGACGGAAATCAATTGTGGTGCTATCTATGAGAACTTTGCGGCACAAGAACTTCGTGCTCATGGCTATTCCCTTTATTACTTCAACAACAAGAAACAAGGTGAGTTAGACTTTGTCGTAGAAGATAGGGGAAAGGTTCTGCCTATAGAAATCAAGTCGGGCAAGGATTACAAACGGCATAATGCGCTTTCCAATGTGATGGGCAATGAGGAATATGACATTCCTCGTGCCGTTGTGTTCTCCAACGGTAATTTGGAGGTGCTGGGCAGAATTTTCTATTATCCTATCTATATGCTAATGTATCTTCAGCCAGAAATGTTGGCAGATCCGATATTTAGGTTTAGTCCCATGTAGCATATAGTGATGTTTCGGAAAAGGAAACAGGAGGCAAATGCGTTTATGTTTAGCATTTGCCTCCTGTTTGTTTTGTCGTTCCTAAAGAGCGAAGGTAGTTATTCGGAGACTTTATCTCTTTACTACAACTTTCTTGCCTTTATGAATGTAGATGCCATCATGGAGGTTTGATGCAGGAACTTTTTGTCCCGTCACACTATACCAGGCATCATCCTCATGGACTGTTTCTGTCTCGATGGTCTTGATGTAGTCTGTCTTGTCGGCTACGCCATAGGCGCTCAGACCGCCATATTCGTTTACGGCCTGTACCTTGATGGTTTTGCCCTGGTAAGCTGTAGGAACATCCAGGCATGTATCGGTTGTAAATCCGATAACCTCATCGCCAGCAGTCACTACGTAGCAGATGGCGTAAGGTACGGCATTCCATTCCAGTACACTACCCTCGATGGTAGCTTTCGGATGGGCGCAAGCCTCGGCTATGAGTGCCGGCTGCCATGCGTCAGTGCCTGAGAGCACGTTCTTGACAGTATATTGTGCGGCTTCCTCGGCAGTGAGCACAGCCTTCTCGCTATGGCCCGTCACCTTCTCAGTTTTGGCATCGTCCTTATAGTAATAGTACTCCGTGATACGGTGGCTCAGGTCCATCGGATTACCGTTGCCGTCCATCGTGTTGTACTCGGCCCAGAGCTTTGGCAGACCGCCCATGGTAGGATACCAGCCACCTGCCGGAATCTTGATGTACGACTTGGTGTTGATGAATACCGTGATAGGATATTCGTGCCAGGGACGTCCCAGCCATACGTCAGTCTCGGAAGGAGTGCCGGGGGCAGTGATGACATTGTTCATGAAGACGTATCCCCAGGTGGTGCCTTCGGCGTGGTTAGGAGCTACGATGTAGCCGCCGCTCTTGCGCACGATATTGATGGTGTCCTGGTCAAAATATACATTTCCCTGACCGTAGATGAAGTCTACCGCACCCTCTATCCAACTGTCCTTGATGTAGTGGCGGTTGTTCAGCTTGGTAGTGGTAAGCCATGTGTCTTGGTATGAGAGCAGACCCACCTTGTTGAGTACCACGCGGTCGCCGATGGTGTAGAGCGCCAAAGCCTGCGGACCGTCGTTCTTCTCTACGCCGTACGAGTTGACGAAGTTGATACCCTCGAAGTAGAGGTTGTCTGAGTTTGCCGTGAAGGTAGCACCCTCGTTCACCTTATAGGCATTGTCGCCACCGCTCAGACGGTTGTCGGAGATGCTTACGAGGTTGCGGTCCTGACCGATGAGGTGGATGTATGGCTTGTTGGCAGGGATGTCATGATGTCCGGTGTAAACACCCTTCTTTACGAAGATGAGCCACGGCTGTGTACGGTTGGCAGGTGCCGCGTCGATGGCAGCCTGCACGGTGGTATAGTCGCCCGTTCCGTCTTGTGCCACAACGGCATCATAGAGGCGTGCCTGCGGTTGCTTGCGCTCCATCGTGGTAAAGCTGATGGTTACGCCCTCAAAGACGTTGCCGCTACGGTCGGTGATGGCTCCGGCAGGCAGGGTGAATGTGTAAGACTTGGCATAGTCCAGTCCACTGTAAGGATAAACCACGTTCTTGCCGCTTACGGTAGGAGTCAAGGTCTCACCGTCGAGGGTAGCATTGCCCTCGCCCAGTACCACTTTCTCGTCGAAGGTCAGTATGACTGAGCCTGAGGCTGATACTTCAGCATCGTTGTTGGCAGGTATCGTGTTCGCCAACTGGGGAGCCTGATGGTCATCGCTCTGCTCCGAGTCGGCAGTAACGAATATTTCTGCTACGGCAGTACCGTCGTTCGTGCTCGCTACACCCGTGAGTGACGATGTGTAGTCGGGCATGAAGCGTACCCATACCTTCTGCTGACCGGCGTAAGCCTCGGGGAGAGCAAACTCCTCGGAGTCCCAACCACGGTTGGGCAGATTGTACGTGCCAACGGTCTCGAAGTCCGTGCCGTTGGTGCTTGCCTGCATATAGTTTACGCTGTATGCGTTGTAGTCGTCACCCATGGCAGCGGCCACCTTGATGTTCTTGTAGCCTACCGTAGAGAAGGAAATCTCGAAGTAGTCTTTCTCGGTGAGCGGTTTCCATACACGTGCACTGTACTTCTCGCGCATCAGGGATGCCAGCCACGACTTGGACGTTCCGGCAGCATCGCGCAGCTGCAGTAGTCCGGCATTCTCGCTCTCCGAAGCGTAGTCAGCCGCACGGTCCTGACGGGCATCCATATTATACAAGTCCCATCCTACGATGTAGTCGCAAGCCGAGTAGTTGGCAGTGATGTTCTTTTCGCCGTCCATCGTGATGGTGCGCTCTGCCGAGGTGCTGTTGTCTTCCCAGTTGGTGAAGGTCAGAATCTTGTTGTTCAGGGCTGTCAACTTCACGTCTGTTCCTTCCTCGTAGTAGTGTACGCCGTCCACCATGTTGCCTTCGGGCTGTACGGTAACGAGCTGGGGCAGTGCGCCGTTGGTCATTGTCAGATTCAGGGCATATACCTTTGCGGCAGCATAGACAGCCTGCAGGGTAGTGTTTGCCTGTATGTCGAAGGCGTACGGATTCTCCGTGCTTACGGTGTTGCCTTCTCCGTCTACCCATTTTTCGAAATGGTAACCGAAGTTCTCCTGTGCCGTTACCGTCACCTGTGTGCCCTCATCGTAGACTCCCGAAGCAGGGATGAGAGATACAGTTCCTGCCTTGTCGTCGCTCACCGAAGTGGACACGGTGTAGCTGTTGACCGGGGCAACTTCACCCTCTGTCGTTGCAGCTATCGTAAAATTGGCAAAGCCATACTGCTTGTTGGTTGCCAGGTTCTTGATATACAGTTTTATCATCAGCTCCTCTTCTGAGGCGGGTACGGTGCTGAGGTCTATATCGTAATGTGTGTAATACGGACTGGCACTGGCCTTCTGCGGAACGATACCCGTCTTGATTTCGTAGTCTGTACCACCTACCGATGCCACCAAGTCCACACTGCCACCGTCGGTTCCCACCTTGCAGGCATCGAAACTGATGGTCTTTGCCGTCAGCGTCAGTCCCTTCTTGGGCTTCATGGAGAAGGCGATGGCATTGCCGTCCCCGTTGGTTGTCACCTTTGTTACCGGTTGGATTTTGGAGGTTACCAAGGTACCTACCTTCTGTGTACCATAGAAAGTAAGGTCGCTGCCCAACTGTGCGTTGGCGTATGACAGCAGTCCGTCCTTGGAGACGGTGCCTTGAAGTGCACTGTTGTCTCCCTGGTTGAATACCCAGTTCACGCTTACCTCATCCGCCTGTATGGGCAAGCCCAAGATCAGGCAGAACAGGAAGACGTAATATTTCAAGTTCTTTGTCATGTCAGTTTAAGTTTTTTGTTATTGGTTTGTTCAAGATTTATTTTACTATTATCTTTTTGCCGTTACAGACGTAGACACCGCTATGCAGCGGTTGATTTACCTTCATGCCTGTGAGCGTGTAGTAGTCCGCCTTGTCGCTGCTGGGGATATCTGCCACGGCATCCTGAATGCCCGATGCGCTGTCCATTGCCTTGCCGCTGATGGTAACGTCGCTCAGGCAGATGGTCTTGCCGGTAGCCTTGCTGCTGTACCAGGGATATACTCTCACCAAGAGCGTCTCTCCCTCGTTGAGCGAGATAACGGGGGTAGCCTTTACCTCGAGCATGGTATTGGCTGCCATGGATGTGGGAGAGAAGATAGTGTGCTGGTTGGCGAAGTTGGGGTCTGTAGAGTAGTTGACGTGGCAACGCATGCCGTTGCCGCCACATCCGCATACAAACATGCTGATGTTGTCTATCTTGAGTGTAGTGCCCTTGGCTGCGGTAATGCCAAACTGGATGTAGCGTGTGCTCACCTCGTCAATCTCGCCCTCGGGCCATGCGTCGCCCACGATAAGGTTGCGCTGGGTCTTGCGTGTAGCGTCAAAACCAGTCCACTCGGGCCATACGGTATTGGCATTCGGGTTGGAGTATTTCTGCACATACATACCCTCGTGCGACTCGGGCACAACAATGGCAGGACCGGTCAACTCGCATTCGTCGTTCTTCTCCAGTCGCCAGTAAGCCTTCACGTCCGTACCGCCCTCCATGCTGATGGCGGTTCCCTTTACGGGTATTTCTATGCTCTTGTCACCCTGCTTGACGGTGACGGTGCATGTATTCTCGCCTTCGTTGGCGAGTTCGAGCTGCACATAGAAACTCTTCACCAGCGTTCCGTCTGTATAAGGCATGGACAGCTGGGAAGCCCAGGTGGTCTTGTCGAGCGATACCTGTCCGCCGTCGGTAACAGACACCTCTATCGTTCCCTCTGCAGGATTGAGGCCGAAACCGTTGACAGAAATCTCCTTTGTAACGGTCTGTGCCTTGTAACCCTCGCCGAAGTCTACGGAAGAAGGCGATACGCTGAGGTCGGAGGGGATGACGATGTTGTCGGCAAGGATGTTGGCAGCCTTGAGCAATGATGCAGCCTGGCGTGCTATCAGGGTGGCACCTACCGTACTGAGGTGTGTACTGCCGTCGCCGTCGCTCAGCATGCTGTGGCATTTCTCGTCGCCATAGCTCAGGTACAGTTCCTTGGTGGCTGTAGTCAGGTCGATAAACGGTACGCTCATCTCTTCAGCCACCTGCTTCATCTGGTATACGTAGTCCATGGTGTGGTCGGTGGCAGCCACTGACTGTTTCTCCAGTACGCCGTCCTCGGTAAGTTTGCTGAACGAGTCGCCCAGGTCGTGCTGTCCGGCACGCTTGATGGTATTGCCGTTAAAGTACATGCGGCAGATGGGGGCTACGAGTACAGGGTTGCAACCGGCAGCGCGTGTCTCCTCCACGTACTTGCGCAGAAAATCTTTGTATGTACCGAAGGGGGTTGTGCCACGGTAGTCGACGGCAGCCGCCTTGGCGGTCTCGCCCACCTTATTATAATATGCCTTCAGTTCGTCGCCGTCCATGCCGCTGTTCTTCTCGTCGTTGTGCGAGAACTGTATGAGCACATAGTCGCCAGCCTGCATCTGCTGCTTTACGGTGGTCCAGTAGGCTGCTTCCTGGTAGAAGCTCTTGCTGCTGGCACCCGCCTTGCCGCGGTTGTTGATGGTTACTCCTTCAAAGAATTGCTGCAGGTACTGCGCCCAACCACGGGTCACGGTACTGCTCTCGTCGTAGGTCTGCATGGTAGAGTCGCCGATGGTGTGTACGGTGACGGCTTGCGTCTGGAGCACACCCAAGAGGGACATCACTGCCAGCAGAACCTTGGAAAATAGTTTGTTCATTTGTGTTAGTGTATTTAAGTTTTTGTCAAGATAAAACTACTTGTTTTACGGTTGCAAAGTTAACTCAAATATACTACACGGTATGGGTTGTTTTGCACCAACGATGGGGCGTTTTTGGTGCAAACCGCCTTTATTATAGGGCTTTCCCGCCTTTTCGCCTGAAATCGGTGGGCGACATGCCCGTCATGCTCTTGAATGTCTTGCCGAAATACTTCGGGTCGGTGAAGCCGCAGGAGTATGCTATCTCGGATACGCCCGTCTGCGTGGTGAGCAGCAGGTGCTGTGCATGCTTGATGCGCGTTTCGCGCAGGAACTCGGCAGGAGTCAGTCCCACCATCTTCTTCATCTTCCTGTTCAGTCCCGAACGGGAAACGGCAGCAGCTTCTGCCATCTCCGCTATACCTATTTCGGCATCAGCAATGTGCGACTCCACAAACTGCATGAGGCGTCTCATCATCTGGTCGTCTTCCTCGTTGCAGACCACCTGCACGCTTGTTTCATTCTCCTCGACAGCTTTTTCGTCGCTTGTCGTGTTTATATTCTCCAACAGGGCGAGGTATGCCTGTAATGTCTCGCGCTGCTTGCGCTTGATGTTGCGGATATACAGATATACGTAGACGCAGCCCAACGTTACAGCCAAGAGCAGCAATGTCTCGAGGATGCGTGCCCAGACGGTTTCGGAGAACTTTGGTGTGACGTGTATGTACAAAGTCCGGATGCCACGACTCCATGTACCCGCCTGCCCGCTGCACTTCAGTTGCAACTGGTAGTCGCCGGGAGCCAAATCGGGCAGTGTTACTGAGTGTTGTCTGCCGATAGGTATCCAAGGATCATCGGCATGCAGACGGAAGGCGTAGCGTACGTCGTCGGTATAGTCCAATGCGGAAAAGTCTATCTGCACAGTGCGCTGGCTGGTGCTCAGTACCAGACTGTCCTTATGCGCCACGGCATACTGCATGGGGGCATACTCCACGCTGATACCAGTGATGTACGGTATGGCGAGCGACTCCTTCTGTCGCAGGTCGTGTTCGGTAAGTGTGTAGGCCCCGTTCTGCAGTCCGAACAGCCATCTGCCGTCGGGCAGTTTGACGGGGTGTGCGTCGCTGTAGCGGAAAGAGGTCTGGAAGAAACTCCTGTCAAAGTTTTTCACCTCGCCTGTACGGGTGTTGAGCATCATCAGGCAGTTGCCGCCTACCACCCATACCCAGTCGCCACGGTAAGCCGCCATGCCGACTATTGCTTCTGTTGCCATGCCGTCCTTACTGCCGAAATGGCGGAAGATGAGCTGACGGTCCAACAGGTTGCTGCTCTGTATCATGCTCACGCCGCCGCTCTCCGTGCTGACAAGTATCTTGCCGCCGGCAAGTTCGAGGATGTCCATCGTAGAACTGTTGCCCAAGCTATTGTCACGGTGCGGCTCCCTTGCATGCAGTGTCATCTTCATGGCTGCCACACCGCCATCCGGCATCTTTCCTATAGCCAAACCGAAAGTGGTGGCAGCCAGCAGAATATTGCCCTGGCTAATGAGCAAGTTGCGTACTCTCCATCCTGCAGACCCAGCGACATGTTCTGCCTTGTCGTTTTGCAGACAATATATGCCGTCGAACGTAGCAACCCAGAGCCGCCCGTTGCGGTCCTTCTTCATGTCGTATATGGAGTTGGCCTGCGCATTGCCCAGTGAGATGTGCTCTACGGCGAATGCCTTCCCCTGTCGCTGCAACCGGTAAAGTCCGTCGGGCTTGGTGCCCAACCAATAGGTGTCTTTGTCCCACTGAAGAAGAGAATAGACAGAAGAGGAGAACGGGGCATACTCCTGTGAGAGCGAACCTTCGGGAGTAAGATAGCCCGTCAGGTGGTTGGTCTTGTCGTACAGGCAGACCGTCTTGTCGTCCTTGGTAGTCAACCAGTAGGTGCCGGTATGGTCCACCATCAGACTTCTTACCTGGGCGGGTTTCACGAGACTCCAAGGACTGGCAGGGCTGTGGGTGCTGTGTGTCATGACGATGCTGTCGCCCGCCACTCTCCATACATTGCCTTGCCGGTCGGTAATCTTACGACTCGACTTTTTCAATGGGCTTTTGCTCTTGACAGAGGCTGTGCGCTTCTGTTTCTGATGGGCCAACTTGCGGTTTACGGCATCAGAAACAGAGAAGAACGCCCCCCGGTCCTGCCTGAAAAGAAACCACCGCTCGTCTACCTGGCAATAGATGTCATTGTCGGGCGAGAGCACGATGTCGCGTATGCGGTTGCTCAGCAGCGGCGAACCGTCGCCGGCCTTCGACTTGAATGTCACAAAGTTGTAGCCGTCAAAGCGGGTGAGCCCCTCCCACGAAGATATCCATATAAAGCCGTGCCTGTCCTGCAGCATCTTGGTAATATGCCACAGGTTCATGCCGTTGGCATTGTTGTAGACCACGCGGCAGTCAGCCCCACGTGCCACACCAACCATCAGCAGTTGCCAACAGATAAAAAGATAAAACAAAAGTCGTCTCACAGGTCAGTAGTTTTGTCGTTCTTATGCAAAAGTACAACTATTTTATGAAACGGCAAACGAAGTAATGATAAAAAAGTAAGTTGTGGGATAAGGAGTGTACGGCGAGGGTGCCGTACCTACTAAGCAACCATATTAGCTGATGCGTCCTCGCATTTTCAGAAAAAAGTGAAAATGAGTGAGTGCAAAAACATTGTACTTGCGTCTTAACCATAGACGACTATAAACCGAACATTTATCTATTAAACCTAAAAGATTATGAAGAAAATTTTTACTTTGATTTCCATGGCACTCGTTGCCATGAGTGTTAATGCGCAGGAAGTTTGGAAGGCTGCAGATTTTGATTTGAGCAAGGCCACCATTGAAACCTTGACCGAAGGCATCTATGCTGGTGGTACTGCTGATGCCCCTGATACAAGCCAGCCGGGAGAATTGAAAACATCTCAGATAGAGGTATCTACAGCCAATGTTACCCTTACCGCAGTTTCTACTCCTAATGGTGACAAGACCATCAATACCGGTGCTGATGCCTGGCAGTTGAAGGGTTCTGTCGATGGTAATGATGCGCTCATCGTGGATGGCTGTAACCCGCAGTTTGCAAAATATCTGATGGGCCAGGGTAATCCCGAGGCTACCCATTGGGAATTTTGGGAAGAGACACCGAACGGTTCGGCTTATCGTGTATACGGTACATATTGGGAGCCCGGAAACAATATGCCTGCCAAGGGTCTTTACCTGAAGTTTGATATCAAGGTTGCCGGTACTCTGAAGGTCGCTATTTATGGCAACAAGAATGCCAACCCAACATATATCGTTGATGCCTCTACCAAGCAGCCTTTGGCTCCATCTACAGTAGATGTATCTATATTCTATCAGAATACAGGTTTCGTCTATGATGGTGAACATGTTCTCAATACCGGTAAGCAGGCAGATGACTATGTGTTGCAGCATACTAATGGCATTACGCAGAATCGTCCTGTTCTGGGTTACATATCATTCCCTGCAGAGGCTGGCAAGAGCTACTATATCTTTAACACCAAGAGCCAGGTCGGTATCTATGGCTACGAGTTCACACCGGGCGATCCTGCAGGCATTTCTACCATCGACGCTACAGCCGCTGTCAAGAACGCTGTTCGCTACAATGTAGCTGGTCAGCAGGTAGACGCTTCTTACAAGGGCCTTGTTATCGAGAACGGCAAGAAGTTTGTCCAGAAGTAACCGGGCGAGCAGGTTCTGTTAGGAATCTAAAGAATAATATAGGAAAAGGGAGCGTATCAGCCGATGCGCTCCCTTTTTGTGTTATGCAGAAGGGGCAACGCGTCTACGTGTAAGAGCCAATGCACGTACTTTCGTTTTATGATGAGGTATAGCCTCGCTACCCGATGAGGTATAGTCTCGAACGGTATTTTCTCTGCCGGAGTGCTTCTTCTTCTGTACATCCCGTTAATTCCACACGGATTGTCGTCAGAAACGGTGTTGGTATTGTCAAGAAAATCAGCGGGAAAGGATTGTGGCATGATGACGGCACCATTCCGTGTCGGAATATGCCAGAAACAGCGTTTCTTGCATTATTCCAAACGGAAAGATGCAGGAAACGCTGTTTCTGCGTCCTTTCCGGAGGGAGTGTGAAAGAAAACAATGTGACTTGTTTGTTGCTGAACTTAATGTAGCTGCCCTTTCAGGGCGTTAGTTGCTGATTACATAACAAAATAGCCGGCTCTTTACGAACCGGCTATTCTTGTCTCTTAATGTAACTCCCGATGAAAATGAACCGACAAACGTTATTTTACTCTTTCTTCAATCCACTGGCGTGCATTGACAAATGCCTCGATCCATGGTGTTACCTCGTCGTTCTTGTGGTCGGCGAGGTACCAGGCGTTCTGCCATGGGAAGATGGCACGCTCCAGATGGGGCATCATGGCAAGGTGGCGACCGTCGGCAGAGCAGATACCTGCCACGTTGTAGTCGCTGCCGTTAGGATTGGCGGGATACTCGGCATAGTTGTACTTCGCGATGATGTTGTAGTGGTCCTCTGGCTCAGGCAGGTAGAAACGACCCTCGCCGTGTGCTACCCAGATGCCGAGCTTGTCACCGCTGAGGCTGCCGAACATCACGCTGTCGTTCTGCGGGATGGTCAGGCCGAGGAAGCTGCTCTCAAACTTCTTGCTGTTGTTGTGGCAGAGGTGTGAGCGGTGTTTGTGCTCAGGATTGATGAGGTTCAGCTCCACCATCAACTGGCAACCGTTGCAGATACCGAGCGAGAGGGTGTCCTCGCGGGCATAGAATTTGTCGAGGGCTTCCTTCGCCTTCGGGTTGTAGAGGAATGCGCCAGCCCATCCCTTGGCAGAACCCAGTACATCGGAGTTGGAGAATCCACCGCAGAAGACGATGAAGTTGACATCCTCCAATGTCTCGCGGCCGCTGATAAGGTCGGTCATCATCACGTCCTTCACGTCGAAACCGGCGAGATACATAGAGTAAGCCATCTCGCGCTCGCCGTTGGTACCCTTCTCACGGATGATGGCTGCCTTGATGCCCGACGGCTTGCGGCGGTTGGCGTCGAGACCATAGCTGGCGAGTGTGCCCTTGAAGCTATAGGCAAACTTCATCTCGATAGGCTGCTTCTTATAGTTGGTGAAACGCTTTTTCGCCATGCCGTTCATGCTCTGCTTGCGGTCGAGGAGGTAAGATGTCTTGTACCAGCAGTCGCGCAGGTCGTTGATGTCGAACTCGTGCTCGAAGCCTTCCTTCTTCACGATAATCTTGCGAAGCTCAGGGGCAGGATAACCAATCTTGGCGTAGCCGATGCCTTCCTCGTCGAGGAATGCCTTGAGGTCTGCCTTGTGCTCGTCGCTTACCTGGATAACGACACCCGGGTTCTCGGCAAACAAGGTCTTGATGATGTCCTCGTCGGCAATGTCGTGGAGGTTGATCTTCATACCGCCCTCTACGTTGGCGAACGTCATCTCCAGGAGGGTGGTGATGAGACCACCGGCACTGATGTCGTGACCGGCCATTACCCATCCGCGTTTGATGAGTTCCTGTACGGCATTGAAGCAGTCGACGAAGTAGTCTGGGTTCTTCACGGTAGGCACGTCGCTGCCCACCTTGCCCAGGCTCTGGGCGAAGGCAGAACCGCCGAGGTGCTGCTCGTCGAAGCTGAAGTCGATATGGTAGAGGCTGGAGTTCTTGTCGTTGACGAGGACAGGGCTCACCACCTTCTTTACGTCAGACACCTCACCGCCTGCACTCACGATAACGGTACCCGGGGCGATAATCTTCTCGCCGTTAGGATACTGCTGGGTCAGGGAGAGGGAGTCCTTACCTGTAGGAACGTTGACATGGATGGCGCAGCAGAAGTCGGACAATGCCTTCACGCCCTCATAGAGGCGGGCATCCTCACCCTTCTGGCTACGGCAAGGCCACATCCAGTTGGCTGAGAGGCTGAGGCTGTCCATGCCCTCTGCCAAGGGAGCCCAGACGATATTGGTCAATGACTCGGCAACGGAGAGTACAGAACCTGCCTTCGGGTCGGCAAGACCAGCCTGTGGAGCATGGCCGAGGGCTGTGGCGATACCCTTCTCGCCACGGTAGTCGAGAGCTACGACACCGCAGTCGGACAAAGGCAACTGTATCTGGCCCTGTCCCTGCTGACGGGCAATCTTACCCGTTACGGAACGGTCTACCTTGTTGGTCAACCAGTCCTTGCAAGCCACAGCCTCCATCTGGAGCACACGCTGCAGGTACTCGTCGAGCTTGTCGGCAGAATAGGTTACATCTTCATATTTGCGCTCTACGGTCTCGTCCACCATCACGGTCTTGGGCGTGTGACCGAACATCTGAGCCACGTCGAGGTCGAATGGCTTCACGCCGTCAGCCTGCTTGAAGCTGAAGTGTGCGTCGCCCGTAGTCTCGCCCACCACGTACATCGGGGCACGCTCGCGGTCGGCAATCTTCTGTACCTGCTCGATGTACTTCTCGTCGATGAGCAAGCCCATGCGCTCCTGGCTCTCGTTGGCGATGATTTCCTTGGCGCTCAAGGTCTTGTCGCCGATAGGCAACTTGGCCATGTCGATTTCGCCACCACACTCCTCTACCAACTCGGAGAGGCAGTTCAGGTGACCTGCCGAACCATGGTCGTGGATACTCACCACCGGGTTCTCGTCGTTCTCCACGAGGGCACGCACCAGGTTGTAGGCACGCTTCTGCATCTCGGGGTTGGCACGCTGCACGGCGTTCAGCTCGATGCCGTTGCTGTAGCGACCTGTGTCAACAGAAGAAACAGAGCCGCCACCGAGACCGATGCGGTAGTTGTCACCACCTACTACGACAACCTTGTTGCCCTTCTGTGGCTCGCCCTTCTTATAGTCACGCTTCTTGCCGTAGCCCACGCCACCGGCGAGCATGATAACCTTGTCGTAAGCATACTTCTCGCCGTTCTCCTCGTGCTCGAAGGTAAGTACAGAACCTGTGATGAGCGGCTGACCAAACTTGTTGCCGAAGTCGGAGGCACCGTTGGAAGCCTTGATGAGGATTTGCTCGGGAGTCTGATAGAGCCACTTGCGCACAGGAAGGATGTCTTCCCAGTCGCGCTCCACGTCGCTCTTCCCGTTGTCGTCCTTCAGACGGGGATAAGCCGTCATGTAGCAGGCAGTACCGGCGATAGGCCATGAACCTACACCACCGCCCATACGGTCGCGGATTTCACCACCCGTACCCGTAGCGGCACCGTTGAAAGGCTCCACGGTAGTAGGGAAGTTGTGCGTCTCGGCCTTGAGGGAGATGACACTCTCTATGTCCTTCACCTGGAAGAAGTCGCTCGTGGTCTGGTCGGCAGGGGCAAACTGCTCGATGACAGGACCCTGCGAGAAAGCCACGTTGTCCTTGTAGGCAGAGAGAATCTTGTTGGGGTTCTCCTGTGTGGTCTTCTTGATCATGCTGAAAAGAGAAGACTCCATCTCCTTGCCGTCGATGATAAACTGACCGCCGAAGATCTTGTGGCGGCAGTGCTCCGAGTTGATCTGGGCGAAGCCGAAGATTTCGCTGTCGGTAAGCGGACGGCCGTTCTCCTTTTCCAACTTGTGGAGATAAGCCATCTCGTCCTCGCTGAGGGCAAGCCCTTCCTCCTCGTTGTACTTCTCGAGGTCATCGACATACTTGATGGGCTCGGGCTGGTGGTTCACGGTGAAGACATCCTGTCCGATGCCGTTGTACATACGCTGCAGCATAGGGTCGTGCTCAGCGTCCTCGCTGTCAACGGGGAAGTACTCCTCAATACGCGAAATGCCGTCAAGACTCATGTTCTGAGTAATCTCAACGGCATTCGTACTCCAGGGAGTAATCATTTCACGGCGTGGACCAACATAGAAACCCTGCAACTGCTGGGCATCCTCTAATGTTGCGTCACCATAAAGCCAACAAAGTTCATTGATTTCGTCCTGAGAAGGCTTGTGGTCAATCTCGGTCGCAATCACACTCTTAGATGGAGTTCTGAAAAAAAGAATCATACTGTTTTCTCTTTTTTATTTAATGTATGGGCGTGTTCTGAAAATCCACGCATAGTTTATCTTCTTATTTTGTAGACGGATAGCTCTTAGTATGAATGTTAGCCCCGTCTATAACTTTTCGTGTGCAAAGATACGGCAAATCGGAGACAATACAAAATAAAAAACAATTTTATTTTAGAACGCACCTTTAGTCGCCTTTGTTGCGTTCCACTTTCAATACCTGGTCGCAGTAATCTACCACGGCGGGTCTGTGCGTGATGAAGATGACGGTCTTGTCGTGAGACGAAAGGACATTCTGCAAGAGTTGCCGTTCTGTCTGCGGGTCGAGCGCACTGGTGGCTTCATCGAAGAGCATGACGGTACGGTTGCGCAGCAGACTGCGCGCTATGGCTATGCGCTGTGCCTGTCCCTCGCTCAGGCCGCCGCCCTGTTCGCTGCAGAGCGTGTCAAGTCCTTGCGGCAGCTGTAGTACGAAGTCGGCACAACTCTTGTGCAGCGCCTCTACCATTTCCTCCTCGCTGGCATCCAATTTGCCCAAGCGCAGATTGTCGCGGATGGTACCGCTCATAAGCGTGTTGCCCTGCGGTACATAGACGAAATTGCAGCGGTGGAGTGGGGACAGCTGCTGACGTTCCACCTTATTATATATATAGGCTGTGCCCGACTGTGGATGCAGCAAGGCAAGAAGGATACGCACAAGGGTAGTCTTGCCGGCGCCAGTCTCGCCCAATACTGCCGTACAACTGCCTGGCGGGAAATCAAAGTCGAGCTGGTCTATTACCTTTCTCTCTCCCTCCTTGTACCAGAAACTTACATGGTCAAGGCGTATGCCGCAAGGCGAAGACATGACGATGGGGTCGCCCTGTTCCTCAAGCGGGTTTTCCTCCAGTTCCATAAGCCTCTCCGCAGCCGTGAACACGCTGACAAAGGCAGGCACCAACTTGGTAAGGTTGCGGGCAGGCACCTGAATCTTGTTGACCAACTGCAGGAATGCCGTCATGCCGCCAAAGCTCAGCGTGCCGGCACTCATCCGGACGGCAGCCCACAGGAAAGCCACAAGATAGCCCAAGGCAAAACCGAAATTGAGCACAAGGTTGCTGAATACGCTGAACACCGTTCGTTTCACCACATGTCCGCGCAACTCCTTTTGTGTATCCTCGAGCCTGTCTACCATGGCAGTATCCTTCTCGAGCGTCTTGATGAGCATGCGGTGCTGGATGGTTTCCTGAAGCACGCTCTGCACCTTACTGTCGGAGTCGCGTACCTGGCGTGTGAGTTGGCGCATCTTGCCTACATAAATCTTGCTGAACAACAAGAAAACAGGAATCATGATAACGACAATGACAGCCAGCATCCTGTCCATCGAGAAAAGGAAGAAGAAAGCACCGAGAAACATGGTCAGTACACTCAGCGTGTTGGGAATGGTCTCCGTCAGGAAGTTGACTACCGTGTTGACATCCGTTTCCAGTCTGTTGAGCACGTCGCCTGAATGCATGCGCTCCCGTCCCTGCCACTCAGAGCGAAGAATGCGGTCGAGCATGCGCTGTTGCATGCGGTTTTGCGCCTTGACGCCGAGAAGGTTGCGTATCCATACCGAGGAGATGTTCAGGGCGAAGTCGGCAAGTATCAGCATGCCCATCAACGCCACAGCCCAGTAGAGATTGCCTTCTACGGCATGGGAGGCGACATCAATGGCGCGTTTCACAGCCCATACCTGCAGCAAGCTCGTACCTACCGACAGTAAGCCTACAACCGCATTGAGGATAGCCTGCAAGCGGTTGCCCCGCCAGGCTTTCCACAACCAGGCAAGCAACGTCTTGGCATTGTACTTGAACTTCGGTATCTTTACAAAATTGAACATGCTTCTCTTTTTTCTCCTTTTACTCTTTTACCTTTTTGCTTTTTTTTCTTTCCTCTACCTTTCCCTCTGGTCAGCTCCCCACATCAGTTTCTCCCTCAGCGTGGAGAAATACCGTTGGTTACGTTGCTTCACGATTCTGACGGTATGCGGCGCCTTGCGTATGATGAGTTTGGTAGCTTCCGTCATGCGCTCGCTTCTCCCGTCAATCGCCACGAGGTAGTTGTGGCTGCGACTTTCTACGGAGAGGGTAATTTCAGCCGTATCGTTGATGACGATGGGGCGGATGTTCAAACTGTGAGGGGCTACAGGCGTCATGCAGATGCTGCCACTCTGCGGAATGATGATAGGACCACCGTTGGAGAGGTTGTATGCTGTAGACCCTGTCGGCGTGGAAATGACGAGACCGTCGGCCTGGTATGTAACGACAAACTCGTCGTTGACGTATGTGCGGACAGATATCATCGACGCGTCGTCGCGTTTCAGCACAGCCACATCGTTAAGGGCGAAAGGAGAACCAGCCAAGACGCCTCCCTCTGCCACTACCTGCAGCACGGCATGGTCCTCTATCTGAATGTCGCCCGTGAAGACACTCTCCAGCGCATCCTCTATCTCGCCCGGGAGAATGTCGGCAAGGAATCCTAACCGTCCCATGTTCACGCCGATAATGGGCGTGCCTTTGGCTCCCACCCTGCTGGCAGCCCTCAGAAAGGTACCGTCGCCGCCCATGGAGATGACATAGTCTACATCGAAGTTGTAGCCTTCGAACACACCAGCTACCTGCACATCCTGTTGTTGTGCCTTGACCAGAAAGTCGTAGAAAGTCTTTTCCACATATACTTCCGCACGCCTTGCATATAGGCAAGAGAGAATCTTGCTGATGGATGCCGACTTCTGGGCCTGGTATTCGTTTCCAAATATGGCAAATTTCAAAGGTTGTACTGCCATTTGTTTTGTCATTTCAATAATTATTACTACATTTGCACGGCAAAGAAGACACGGGCGTCTGTGGCGTAACGTCGCCATGGCATGTGTCTCCGAAACAAATAATTCTCTGCAAAAATACGCATTTAATTTGTATAATTCGACTAAAAGATATAAAATTATGGCAAAGGTATACGAATTTCTCGCCAATGGCTTCGAGGAGATAGAAGGTTTGGCACCGGTAGATATCCTCCGCAGAGGAGGCGTGGACGTCAAGACTGTGAGCATCACGGGCAGTGAATGGGTGGAGACATCGCACGGCATCACCATCAAGGCCGATTGTGTGTTTGAGGATATCCACGACTTCTCCGATGCGGATATGCTGCTCCTTCCGGGCGGTCTGCCTGGCAGTACCAACCTCAACGACCATGAGGGCGTGCGACAGGCTCTCATCGCCCAGCATAAGGCAGGCAAGAGGGTAGGTGCCATCTGTGCAGCCCCCATGGTATTGGCAAGTACCGGCATCCTCGAAGGAAAGAAGGCCACTTGCTCGCCTGGCTTCGAACGCTACTTCGGAGAGAATACCCTGTATACAGGTGAACTGTATCAAGAGGACGACAATGTCATCACGGGTGAAGGTCCCGCTGCTACCCTGCCTTACGCATACAAGATTCTGAGTTACTTTGTGGGAGAAGAAGCTGTGGCAAAACTGCAGAAAGGCATGCAGTATGCTCACCTGATGGAGAGCAAACTGTAGGATTCTTCACTCATCACTCTTCACTCATCACTCATCACTCAAAAAATGGATTACGTTATTATCGTCGCAGGAGGCAAGGGCCTCCGTATGGGGAATGACATCCCGAAACAGTTTCTGCCGGTAGCGGGCAAACCGATACTGATGCACACCATCGAGCGTTTTCACGAATATGACGAAAACCTCAAGGTCATTCTTGTCCTGCCCGAGAGTCAGCAGGCTTACTGGAAAGAACTGTGCGAAACGTATCACTTCGGGATAAGCCACACGGTAGTAAACGGGGGTGACACGCGTTTCCAGTCGTCCAAGAATGGTTTGGCCGCCATACCCGACGGCGAGGACGGAGTGGTGGGAATACACGACGGTGTGCGCCCCTTCGTGTCGAAGGAGGTCATTGCCGAATGTTACGAGACGGCACGCGAGGAGTATGCCGCCATACCAGTATATGCTGTTACCGACACCCTGCGCTACATAGACAAGCGTGGTGGAGGAAAAAACGTGCTGCGCGATGACTACCGCATCGTTCAGACACCGCAGACATTCGACATCTCGCTGGCCAAGCAAGCCTTCAACCAAGGCTACAAGGAGCAGTTTACCGACGATGCCTCGGTAGTGGAAAGCCTGGGTTGCCAGGTGGCCATGGTGGAGGGCAACCGCGAAAACATCAAAATCACTACACCCTTCGACCTCCAAGTGGCCGAAGCCATCCTGTCGCATGAGTAGCATTCTGGACCAAGACATCATGTATCTGCCCGGCATGGGCCCCAAGAGGAAAGAGATACTGAGTAAGGAACTCGGTATCAATACCTATGGTGACTTGCTGGAATACTATCCATACAAATATGTGGACCGTACCAAGGTGTACCACATCAGCGAGTTGACTCCGGATATGCCCTTCGTGCAGATAAAGGGCAAGATACTCAGTTTTGAGGAGTTTGACACAGGTAAGCGCAACAAGCGCATCGTGGCTCACTTCTCAGACGGGTTCGGGGTGGTAGACTTGGTGTGGTTTCGCGGTGCACAATATGTTTACAATACTTATAAGGTAAACACGGAATACATCGTGTTCGGCAAACCTACCGTCTTTAACGGCAGGTACCAGTTTGCACATCCCGATATGGACGATGCCGGCAAGCTGCAGCTCTCGGAAATGGGCATGCAGCCTTATTACGGCACAACGGAGAAGATGAAGAAGTTTGGTCTGACATCGCGCTCTATCGAGAAAATAACGAAGACGCTGGTGGAGAAACTGCCCGAACTGCCCGAGACGCTGCCTGCGTTCATCACGCAACGTCTGCACCTCATCTCGCGCGACAGTGCGTACCGCTTTATACACTATCCCCATTCCCACCAGGAGATGCAGAAGGCACAGGTGCGCCTCAAGTTCGAGGAACTGTTCTATGTGCAACTGAATATATTAAGATACGCGAGCGACCAGCGGCGCAAATACCGGGGGTATATTTTCAATAAGGTGGGGGACATCTTCAACGACTTCTATGCACACAACCTGCCCTTCGAACTGACAGGCGCACAAAAAAGAGTCATGCACGAGATACGTGCCGACATGTGTAACGGCAAGCAGATGAACCGTCTGCTGCAAGGCGATGTGGGGTCGGGGAAAACGCTGGTGGCACTCATGACCATGCTCATAGCTCTCGACAATGGTTATCAGGCATGCATGATGGCACCTACCGAGATTCTGGCGGAACAGCACCTGAAGACTATCTGCGACTTCCTGAAGGGCATGGATATACGGGTGGAACTGCTTACCGGCATGGTGAAGGGAAAGAAACGGCAAGCCGTGCTCGACGGACTTGTGAGCGGAGACATCAAAATACTGGTAGGTACACACGCCATCCTCGAAGACCCTGTGCTCTTTGCACGTCTGGGGGTAGCTGTCATTGACGAACAGCACCGCTTCGGTGTGGCGCAGCGTGCCCGACTGTGGAACAAGAGCGAGAATCCGCCCCATATACTGGTAATGACCGCCACGCCCATACCGCGTACTTTGGCCATGACTATCTACGGCGACCTGGATGTCAGCGTGATAGACGAACTGCCGCCGGGAAGAAAACCCATACAGACGCTGCACAAGTTTGATACCCAACTCACCTCTCTTTACCAGAGCATACGCAAGCAGATAAATATAGGGCGACAGGTGTACATCGTGTTCCCGCTCATCAAGGAGAGTGAAAAGAGTGACCTCAAGAACCTGGAGGAGGGATTTGAGGTTCTGCGTGAAGCCTTCCCGGAATTCAAACTCAGCAAGATACACGGTAGGATGAAGTCTGCCGAAAAGGAGGAGGAGATGCAGCGGTTCGTAAAGGGGGAGACGCAGATTCTCGTGGCAACAACGGTGATAGAGGTGGGTGTAAACGTGCCCAATGCTTCTGTCATGGTTATCCTGGACGCACAACGGTTCGGACTGTCGCAGTTGCACCAGTTGAGAGGTCGTGTAGGGCGCGGAGCCGAGCAGAGCTACTGTATCCTTGTTACGGGGTTCAAACTGTCGGAAGACACCCGCAAACGCATCGACATCATGTGCGATACCAACGACGGGTTCCGTATCGCTGAGGCTGACCTCAAACTGAGAGGGCCCGGCGACCTGGAAGGTACGCAGCAGAGCGGTATGGCTTTCGACCTGAAAATAGCCAACATAGCCCGCGATGGACAACTTGTGCAACTGGCACGTAACGAGGCACAGGCCATTATCGACGTAGACCCCTTGTGCAATCTGCCGCAGAACAGCATGCTGTGGAACAGACTCAAGGAACTGAAAAAGACAAACATCAACTGGGGCGCCATCAGTTGACAAAATAGTAAACTCAACAAGCAAGACATGAATACAGACATAACACCCAAGGTGGGAGAATTGTTTGGTGCAGACATACCGGATGTTGTCATCCCCAAGCGAAGGGGCAGGAGACCGAAGGTGAAGGAGTGGGAAAATCGGCCGCCCCTTACCAAGGAGAAGATGAGGACATTGCTCCATGGTCTGAAAGAAATAGAGAGCTCCACTGGCATCAAGTATGTAGAACTGCGCATCACGCACAAGATGATTATCGGTGTCAGACAAAGTTCGGGCAAAGAATTCACTATCAATACTGACCAACTGTACGATGCCTACACCCGTTGTCTGCAGTTCACTTCGCCTGAAGTGAAGAAGATTATCTTTATGGGACATTCTCCTGCCGTCGCCATATTGAGATGGCTGAAAACTGAACAAAACAAACAAGCAGAGACGGGGAGTCGTTAGAGGCGGATTCTAAGAAATGTCGTAGAATGCCTTAAGGCGGGTCTCAAAATTATCTTTGAATGCCAAAATGAATGTTAAATTGTTACTTGTGTGTTGAAACATGTTATAGTGCTGAATCCCCTATGTATAGGAAGAAAGCGCAAGCAATGACCATAAGTCAGTACATGTTAAAGACTGAAAAAATATTGTTAATGGCTTAGGATTTCTGAAATATTTTTGCTATATTTGCAACGTCGATATAACAAAACGTGACTTTTAGGTCCTTTGCCTTGGCAATTTTAGTACAGAAACCTTCGTTTTTGAGTCAAGGAAAGCAGTATCTTGAGAGTCGAGAACTAAAAAGAATATGAGCTTAAAAAACAAAATAAGTAAGATTGCTGCAGCCGCATTGTTGACATTGGCCAGTCTGCCAATGTCTGCACAAGACCTCTTGGCCCGCCAGGCACCGGTAGACCACAGGATGAAGGCTCTCGATACACTTGCCGTTTCGCACTACCGCATGATGGAAGACCGCGAGAATCCGGCAGCCGATCTCTATGATGATTTCAACAACAAGTATGCCCACAAGGCTACCGAACTTCCCGAACATTTCCGTATAGACTTGCGCCATTTCTGCATGCCCACGCCGAGTCGTGTGGTGACAAGCAATTTCGGTTACCGTTCACAGTTCGGACGTAACCATAAGGGTCTTGACATCAAAGTGTACATCGGTGACTCCATACGCTCTGCCTTCTCTGGCAAGGTACGCATCGTAAGATACGAAGGCCGTGGCTACGGCAAATACATCGTCATAAGGCACGGCAATGGTCTGGAGACCATCTATGGCCACCTCTCAGCCCAACTCGTAAGCGAGGGACAGGAAGTGAGGGCAGGCGAAGTAATCGGTCTGGGTGGTAATACCGGTAGAAGTACCGGTTCGCATCTCCACTTCGAGACCCGTTTGTGCGGTGTGGCTCTCAATCCGGCTTTGCTTTTCGACTTCCGCAATCAGGATGTAGTAGGCGACTTCTATGATTTCCGCCGTGATACATACGAGAGTGAAGGCATGGAAGCCAATGCTACACGAGGAAAAGTGGGCAATGGCGGCTATACACGCGAAGAGGTCAATGGTGGCTCTGTAGGACGTTATGAAGCCAATACGAGTGGCGAGAAACTCTATCACAAGGTTAAGTATGGTGAGACACTCAGTTCCATCGCTGAGAAACGTGGTGTGAGTGTCGAGAAGATATGCAACCTCAACGGATACAAGAAAGACAAGAAGTTGACTCCTGGTCAGATTATCCGCTACTCTTGATAATATTGTAGGGAACTCTTTTGATACTTGTCTGGCAAATGTTGTAAAAGCAAAATAATCGGCTTAGATCAGAAGAACTTTATCCAAAAAGGACTTTTACTGGCTGAGCATCGTAAGCTCATCAGAAGAAGATATAGGCAACAGGAACGACATGCTTCGAAAAAAGCATGCCGTTCCTGTTGTTTGGTTATGTAGGTTTTGAACACACGCTTTACGCATATTTTATACGTCTTTAATACGTTATTAATGTAGCATTGTGTTGTCTTTTCTCTTAGTCAAAGTCTTCGTTCCGAAGTACGGAGCGGAGTTTTCTGTTTGGTAAAGACGCAATATCGCTGTGTCAAAAATAACTTGCTGGTGCGCAGCAGGGACGCTTGCCCCTACTATGGCTTCCATATCTTTCATTCATCCCATTACAAACCCAAAGCAGGAATTTCCTCACGGAGATTCCTGCTTTAATAATATTTACTAACCACCAAATGTATATGCGCCATATCCACAATATGAAAAACCTAAAAAACGAATAGGCGCACATGTTATTAACTAAAATCTAACGTCAACTGGCAAGTGCCGTGCGCATCTTTACCATACCCCGGTGTACGAGGTTGCGCAGGCTACTGTAGTTCATGTTCATAATCTGGCTTATCTCGTCGTATTCGCGTTCTTCCAGATAATAGAGAGTGAATACTTGACGCTGGCGGGGCGTAAGCACGTCAAGCAGCATATCAAGCGTGCGGTTGTCCGCATTCTTGTCTTCTGCGTATATATAGTCATATTCTACGCCGTCTTCCACCTCATGAATCTGACAGTCTTCCACAGCACATTCGGCCATGTAGGAGCCACGGCGGAAGGTATCGAGTAACTTGTTGCGGAGAGAGGTGACGAGGTAAGATGTCACCTTATTAATCTGTAGACAGTCACGCTTGCTGATGAGCTTTACAAAGACATCCTGTACGCAGTCTTTCACCAGTTCCCTGTCGGATGTGATGCAGGCGCCATAGCTTAGGAGCATGCCTGCATACATATCATATAATGCCAGGAAGGCTTGCTGGTCACCCATGCAGTAGGCTTGCAACAGGGCGTGTGCCTGTTCTTCCTTTAGACTGTTTTTCTTTTTCATTAGGCTTTTGATGTTTTTAAGTAGTTGCTGCAAAGTTAGTCCAAAAGCCTATATGGAGTAGGTAAAATCAGATTAAAAAGTAGGAAATAATGGTATTTCGGGGTATATTTATCCTATTTTACCCCTTTAGACACCTTTTTATACGTTCTTTTACATCGTCAAGGTCTTCTTTTGTAAACATGTCGTAGAAGTCTTCAAGATGCAGAAGGATATAGCGGGCGGTATCTAAGTCTCGCTGTTGAGAAGTAAAAAGATGTGGGGCTGAACAAGAAATGGGTTTGATTGTGTTTTCAAGAGCGTCATCGTCTGAGTCGAATACCCAGACGATAAATGCCGGATCAAGCAAAAGCTGCCTTACCTCTGTATTTATTTCGATGATTTTAGTCATATATATAACAGGATGTGGTCAGTAAGTTTGTTGCGTGTGTCTCGTGGTTGTTTATAGAAATGACGGAGAAAGTATTGTTTTGTAATACTTTCTCCGTCAAAAGTTGGTTTCTCTGCCAACGGGGAAAACGATAAAGTGCCTCTTTCCGTCAATCGGCAGAATGTCGTGAATTTGTTACTTGGCGATGGCGGGGCAGGAGCCTCCTGCGTCCAGTACCGCCTTGCCAAGCTGCGGATAGTTGGGACCTGTATAAATGATAGCTTTGTCGGGATATTTGCGTCTGTACTCGCTCACACCCTTGAACACGGTGTCGTAGGTTGCCTTTCCGGGGCGCAGACGTCTCGAATACTGTCGGGGTGCCAAGTTTTTCCCGCCTTCAGGTGCATAAAGTCCTTTGTCGGTATAGTACCACTGTTCTATATTGATGATGTCTACCACCTTCCTCAGCGCTGGGTCCTGCAGGATGGAATCTTGTACATCCTTGTTGCATGACAGCGCCACGAGCACGTGTTTCCCGGTCTTTTGCTCCCATGCACCTACCGTCTCCAACCAGAACTTTGTGAAATGGTAAGGACCTGTATATTCCTCGCCTATGGAATGGATGATGTTCGGCTGTTCGGCAAAGGCGTTGAGCATGTTCTCTATATACTGGCGGTGGAGTTTGCGCATCTGTTCGTTGTCGGTATCATAGAAATATTCGGCTACCCATACACGCTTGTCGCCCACAAAGGGAACAGGCTCGGGAAATACGGTTCCGTTGATGTTGTTTACCGGACGCCATGGACAGTCTACCCAGTGGGCACCAGCCTCCAGGATATTGTGCTGGAAATAGTGCTGGTTGATAATCATGAGTCCGTTCTTGGCTCCTTTCTGTGCCAGTTGCTTTACGCGGCTGATGTACCATGGGTTCAGTTTGGTAAGGTCATACTTGCTCAGTCCGTCCCATGCCTTTCCTTGTCCGCTGCGTGCAAACGTCTGTTCGTAGAATGGAGCCCATACATCACCGTCACGGCGGCGTACACGCTCATGGTCGTCACGTCGGCGGTCATACCATAGTCCGTAGTTCTGATTGAAGAGCACGACATGTTTCCTTTTCAGGTGTTCCACCACACTGTCTATACGGGTAGTGGTGCCCTGTCCCTCCATACCCGGTACAAAACGGGTTACGCCGTCGGCGAGTTTCGGGAAAACGGAATAGCGCACCCTGCCATTCCACCATGGCGTGTTCTGCATGCCGCCTTTCAGCAGTGTGTCGGCAACAAGTATGCGTCCGTCCTTTACTTCGAAGGTTGGCATAGGGGTTTCTTCGGGTGCGTCAAATCCCTTGATTTTATCAACAGGAGTAGCCTTTGACGCAGAAACCGATGCGCAGAAACGTGCACTGTCGGCTATCCACATCTGCATGGTGATACGTGGCTGGCGTGCTTTCTCTGCTGTGATACGCGCTTCCTCATAGGTTGGGTTATTACTCAGTCTGCTGGGCTCACGAACAAGCGTGCGGCACTGTTGGCTCACATCTCTGCCCAGTCTCTTCTTCAGCAGTTCCTCGAAGCGGCTGTAAGGTCGGGCGTGGTTGTTGCACTCCTCGAAATTGCCGGAGCCGTTAAACTGCGCCCAGCAACTGTAAACATAGTTGTTGCTGCCGTCTGGCAAGCTGTCGGCAAAGATGCCGGCGGCTGTCGACTGATAGAGCAGACAGTTGGCTGCGTTCCACCCCGTGCCGTATCCTTCCAGTCCGAGGTTGCACACCTTCAGGTCGTTACCGTCTATATTGACAATGTCGAAGAGCAGACCGGTGCACCATGGTCCTACCGCTCCGCTATATCCCAACGACTCATGGCTGTCGCACTGTACGAAGGCGTTAGGACCTGCCGCACACAGTCCGGCAGCAAAGTCGTGTATGCCCTGTTCCGAATAGCAACGCTGGAAGAGGCACTGCTCTCCCATGCACAGGAATGTACGCCTTCTGTATCCTCCTATCTCGGATACGGGCATGGTAGACATACAGTCCTCTACCGTGATGCGTGCGGCATCACGCTGGGTCACTACCGCCGAACCTGCCAGGTGCAGGAAGTTTACCATCCTTACCCATCCGTCTTTCACCTTATCTATATATATACCGTCCCAGGCGTGGTTCTCGTCCATGGCGTTGCTGCTGTCATATTCCGTGTCGACGGTAAGGTTTTCCACACCGACATTACTGATGCGCCATCCGTTCTGGGCGATGCGTTGCACATAACACTCCCCCATACTGCGGTCGAGCGTCATGGAGAGTGGAGCGTCGAAAGATAAGGCAGAAGCACTTCCTTCCACGATACGGCGTGTCCATCTCACGTCAATCTCTCCCGGATGCCACCCCCAGTATCCCAGGTCTTTTCCCGCACCGAAGTCGCCACACCCCATCTTGGCTATCCATTCCTTGGTAGATGGGCGCACGATGAGTATCTCGTCACCGGGCTTCAGACCTTCTGAGGTTGTCTTGTCCTGGGCTGCAATTTGCAGACTGCGTGCGCCCAGTTCCACCTTGTCGGAGACGACAGCTATCGGATCGCCCAGTGTTTGCATGGCAAGTTTACTCTCCATGTATACCACGGCTCCACGGTCCACCCCTGTCTTCTTCAGTACTGTAGCATTGCGGTCCATACCGCGCAGCACTACTCCCGAAGCCTGTATACGCAGGGGTTGGGACAACTGGAATACGCCCTTGTCGAGCAAGACGGCGCCACGCAGTCCCGTCTTACCGTTCACCTTGCGTGCCGACACATAGTCGATGGCTTTCTGTATGCGTGCACTCTGGTCACCCTGTTGCCATTTTACGAAGACTACGACTTCTGCATTGGGGATGGGTTGCTCACTCTGTCGGTAGCCCACATAACTATAGTCAAACGGGAAGGGTTGTGCAAAACTCTGCACAACCCCTACCATTGTCAATATCCATATCAAAAAAGTTTTTCTCATATCGCGTTATCGGTTCTTTCTTGCGTTAGGACACATATTTCTTCATGTCTTTATTTCTTCTTGTTCGCCTCTATACGCTTGTACCATGCCTCGCGTTCCGCCTTCAGGTCGTAGCCACGCTTGGCGAGCCAGTTGTTGATACGTCCCTTGTACTTGCCGAACCATCCGTGCTTCGCCTTGGAGTTCTCAGCATCGATGGCAAACTCGCGTGCTTCTTTCAGCCAGTTGAGAATCTGGAGTTTTTCATTCTCCTTTAGCGAAGGAATCATCTCCAGGTGTGCCTGGTAAGTTTTAGGCACCACGCCAAAGGTCATGCCGTCCTTTACTTGTTCTATATCATGCTCGCTGAGGTAGTTGGCAAGGTTTGCAGCAAATTCGAAGTGATGCTTGTAGAGTTCTGCATCGCGTGCATTCTGCTCTTTCTTCCCGTATTTGGCATAGATGTCGTTGAGGAGGAAGTAGCGGTTGCAGATGATGTTGCGCACATTGTTGCGCACATAGTCGCTCTGCAACTGCAGTGCGTTGACTATCTTCTGCGAGCGTGCCACGATGTTTTCCACATACTTGGCATCACGTCCGGCACTGTCGAGCGCCACCTGCGCTTTCACTCCCATAGAGAGGAAAAGCAGGCAGCACACGCAGATTGCTTTAGCTAAAGTGAAATTATAATACGTTAGTTTCATCACTACATGAGTTTACCCTTTTCAGCCAAGGTGTCGTGGTTGTTCTTGAGGTCCGTCCAGTCCACTTTCTCCTTGGTACTGATACCGTTGATGTATTTCTCTATGTTAGTATATCCGTCGCCCGTGCAGTCCTTGTTGGCATCGCTGGGGTCGTTGGGGTTCAGACCGTTGGCAATCTCCCACTCGTCGGGCATTCCGTCTCCGTCACTGTCCACATAGGGCTTAACCTTCTTGTACTTGGGGAATCCGCCCATCTGCTCGATGTCTGTGATGATACCATCCTTGTACGAATCCTTGCCCAGTCGACGGTATTTGAAGAAACCCTCTTCGTTCTTTGATGCGTCGGCAAGTCCCCACATGTCGCCGTATGGGTTCTTCTTGGGCAGCTTTTTCACATAGTAAGCCTTGCCGGTCTTCACCTCCTCCACGATACGCTGGTCCACGATGTCGCGCACGGGTAGGGTAGCGCCCACATTCTCCAGTACCTTGTCGAATGTCTGCTCAGAAGGAATGATGGTAAGGTGAGGCATCTCAAACGGTTCGTCGGAACGCATCAGCGCCGTTACATCGGCAGGCACGCCGTTAGGCAGGTCCTTGTCGGCTATCTGTATACCGCCGTTCCAGTTGTCCTTTGTCACCTCCGGATAGCCCTCCACGATATTGCCCGTAGCATAGATGCGTCCGTACTGCGGCCATGGGAAGAGTTTGTTGCTTCGGCTCTCGCTCTTTACGATGCGGTAGGCCAATGCTGTCTTGGGCGTACATGGGCCTGGCTTGTAGTAGTTGTTGATGAAGTTGCTCATCGTAGAGAACTCACCGCCGTCGGCCGTTCGGTGTACATAGTTGTAGATGATGTTGTTCACAAAGTTGAACACACCGCCCCATCCGATGGAAGGGTTGCGTCCGGTGTTGTCAGCCCAGAGGTTGCGCATGAACGTAGCATTCTCTCCGCCGATGGTACTTCCGAAGGCATGGTTCCATGTGTCGAGCGCCTTGGCGGAGATGGTGTTCTGTATGGTAACATTTACTGTAGGTACCTTACGCTTAGCCTTGCCGTCGTGCAGGTCGAACATATGGCGGTAGAAAGAGATGTTCTCGTCCAGACCCCATTCTGCCGACACGTGGTCTATCATGATGTTGCCGACGGGGTTTCCGCCGAAGGAGTCCTCGCGGTACCAAACGTGTGTATTGCCGCGGCGGAAGCGCATGTGGCGTATGATAACGTCGTGTGTGTCCACCTGGAACGACTCACCTGAAATCTGTACACCCTCGCCGGGAGCAGTCTGTCCGGCAATGGTAATATAAGGAGCGCGTACAATGATAGGAGTCTTCAGTACGATGTTGCCCGAAACATTAAAAACGATGATGCGTGCACCACCCTGTTCGCAGGCCCAACGGAAGGAACCGGGACCGTCATCGTTGAGGTTGGTAACGGTAAGAACTTTTCCGCCTCTACCGCCGAAGGTGTACATGCCGCCGCCCTCAGCACCGGGGAATGCAGGTATCTTGGCCTGTTTCAGGTCGTAAGGACGCGAAGCCCATGGTACGTAGGGGCGACCGGCCATCGCCTCCTGTTTTACGATAGGGAAAGCTACTGCCCATGCAGAGTCGGAATGGGCTGTCCATACTGCCGACAAGGAGTCGATCTTGTGCTTTGCCTCCTTGGTAATCTGAGGATACTGCGCAAAGGTTGCCAGCGGCAGAAGTGCCAGGCCAGCAGCAGCCAAAATCTTCTTTTTTGTTTGCATCTGTCTTAGTGTTTGCGTTTTCTTTTAATGTCGTTATGAAGGGGATTATAAGCCCTTTCGAATATTCTATTAGGAAGACGCCGTTCGTTGGCTTTTGTAATCACACCCCCGCCTTAAAAGAGACTTTTTCTGCACTCACCTTGCCGTTGGCTGAAAAAACACCTCGCCGTACCATCATCAAGCTAACCATAGTAGTGTACGGCGAGGACGCGTCAGCTACTATGGCAAAAAAAATCAGAGATACCCAATGGCGCATCACCACATGATGGCGAACGACAACCCGCAGACAACCATGTTCATCCATTCCGCACTTGCCCTGTTGTGCGACGGCAGCAGATTATAGTCGGCAAAAAACCGGAGACCATATCTCTCATGGCTCCTGAACGTGGCGGATAAACCACTGCCGAAACAAATCCCTTCACGTGCCGCGACATTTACTGTGCTAAGTTTCAGCTGGGGATAATGCACCCATCCGCAAAGCACCTTGCTGCCCATCGACCACCGCCGTGACAACGGCAACGAGAAATATCCGCCTCCACACAAGGCTACGGCGTCAAACGTGTTGTCTTCTGCATGATTGCCGTTGGTAATCAGAAACGTGTTGGAAACCGTGAAACGGCCACCCACACCAAGGTGGCGGTTGAAGAAATAAGCACCCTCTACTCCTGCGGACGAACCGGAAGAGGTGCTGAAAGAAGTACTCTCGTCGATGTCGTAATGGCTCAAGGGCACATTCATGCCGACATACAGGCTGAGGAACGACGGTTTGCCGTCCCTGCCGATTTCGGGCGATGCGTCGGAAGTCTGAATCCCTTTGTCCTTGAATATCAGGTCGCCGATGAAATATCCCAGTTCCGTGGAGAGAATGCCGATGCCGGCACCTGTCAGCACATCGCTCAACCAGTGCCTGTTGTTCGCCATTCTCATCAGTCCGGTAGCCGTGGCGGTAGTGTATGCGCCTATTCCTATCCACGCACTCCTGTGTCCGTATTCCTTTGTCAGCATCGTTGCCGTCATGAATGCGGTGGCCGTATGTCCGGAAGGAAACGACTGATTGTCGGAGCCGTCAGGACGCTCCACCCGGGTGGTCTGTTTCAAGGTGTTCACCACGGTTGCCATCGCGATGGCTGAGAAAGCATCCGATGCCAGCATCCTGCCCCACGAACTGCGCCCTTCCACCCCTGCCGCCTTCAGTCCCAGCAATAGGGCTGCCGGTGCGTATTGCAGGAAGTCGTCGGCATGGTTGCTGAACTGGGGCAGGTAGTCGTTCCGCAGACTGCGGAAACGGTCGTCCTCGCCCTTCGCTATCAGTCCGCCCACGACAAGGGGGATTCCGGCACCTACTGTTCTGTAAAACTTGGCTGAGGCCCCCTTGCTTGCAGGCTGCGATGTGGAAAGCGAGTCGCCAACGGTCGTGGCACACAGGGCACTTGCGTTCAAAAGGAATGCCGCCAGCATCCCCCATATTTTATCATACATCATTATTCTGCTCTTGTCATTGTAAAAACATTATGTGGCAAAGATAAGGACATCTTTTTTTCTCCACCTTTATTTGTAAAGCATCACTATGCTGCCAGCCGTTATGAGCAAGGCGCCGACTATCACCTTGGCGTTTACAGGCTCCTTCAGAAAAAGGAACGCCAGGCAGATGGTAATCACCACACTCAGTTTGTCCACCGGCGCCACGCGCGCCACGTCGCCCATCTGCAGCGCCTTGAAGTAGAACAGCCACGACAGTCCCGTCGCCGCCCCCGACAGCACCAGGAACAGCCACGAATGTCCCGGAATGCTCTTCACCTCGCCCGCATGGTTCCCCGCCAGCACGATTCCCCAGGTAATGCAGAGTATGACGGCGGTGCGGATAGCCGTGGCAAGGTCCGAGTTGATGTCCTTCACCCCTATTTTGGCGAAGATAGCCGTAAGTGCGGCAAAGAATGCCGAAAGCAGTGCGTAATATTTCCACATGGTTCTCTCTTTATGTTTTTTGAATATAACGCAAAGATAACGAACAAAATTGTAGAAACTTTGAAGAAATAACATTTTTGTAACAAAACAAGTTGCCAACCTTCATATAGGCTTTCCGTAACACCTGCCCCGTCCCCGATGCGCCCTGTAGTAGTGCGCTGCGTCCTCGCCGCATCTCAAGCGAGAATGTTAGTAGTGTGCTGCGTCCCCGCTTCGCCTCAAGTAGGTTTATGCAGCGAGGACGCGTCTCGCTACTACGCAACTTATGTTTTTTGTTACTTTGCGCAAACGTGTGCAAACGTTTACACATTGCGTTGCAATAAAATAGCGTTAATGGAAATGGCGGGTTGCAAAGAATTTTACTATCTTTGCAAGTGGGTTCTGTAATAACCTTTTATGGATTAGAATTTATCTATTAACCTCTATCGAAATAGCGACAAACAATATGAAGAAACTTAGCGTTTTATTGGCGGGCTTCATGCTCCCGATGCTGGCAGCGGCTCAGACAGTCAAGTCGCCCAACGGCAATGTAACCGTAACTTTTTCGTTGACGGGCAACGGACAGCCTACCTACGAGATGAGCTATAAGGGAAAGACTGTCTGCAAGCCTTCCCATTTGGGCTTGGAGTTGGCGAAGGACAAGCATGCCTCCAAGGGCATGGACGAAACCAGTCTGATGGACGGCTTTACCGAGACCGGCTCGAAGACCTCTACCTTCGACGAGACGTGGAAACCCGTATGGGGCGAGACTGCCACCATCCGCAACAACTACAACGAGATGGAGGTGAACCTGAACCAGGCTTCGTCCAACCGCAACATCACCATCCGCTTCCGTGTCTACGACTACGGTATGGGCTTGCGCTATGAGTTCCCGCAGCAGGAGAGCCTGAACTATTTTGTTATCCAGGAGGAGCATACCCAGTTTGCCATGACGGGCGACCACACCGCCTATTGGATTCCGGGCGACTACGACACCCAGGAATATGAGTACCAGATTACGCCCCTTACAGGTATCCGATCTGTCATCTCCAAGAACCGCGAGGCTTACAAGAGCAATTCGTCTACCACGGTGTTCTCCGACACTGGTGTGCAGACGTCTCTCCAACTGAAGACCAACGACGGTCTCTATATCAATATCCACGAGGCTGCCTGTCTGGACTATCCTACCATGCACCTCAACCTCGACGAGAAGAACCTGGTGCTGGAGTCGTGGCTGACGCCTGACGCCGTAGGCAGAAAGGGCTTTATCCAGACACCGTTCAACACTCCTTGGCGTACTGTGCTCGTGAGCGACGATGCCCGCGACATGCTCTCGTGCAAGTTGACCCTCAACTTGAACGAGCCTTGCAAGATAGAGGATACCTCCTGGATTCACCCCACCAAGTACTGTGGCGTGTGGTGGAACATGATAGTTGGCACCAAGCAGTGGAGCTACACCAACGACCTGCCGTCTGTGCGCCTCGGCGTGACAGATTACAGCAAGTGTAAGCCCCACGGTCAGCACGGAGCCACCAACGAGGAGGTGAAGCGCTACATCGACTTCGCTGCCAAGAACGGTTTGCAGGAAGTGCTCGTGGAAGGTTGGAACGAAGGATGGGAAGACTGGTTCGGCCATCAGAAGCTCGATGTCTTCGACTTCGTGACACCTTATCCCGACTTCGACATCAAGATGCTCAACGACTACGCCCACTCCAAGGGCGTGAAGCTGATGATGCACCACGAGACCTCTGCCGCCGCCCTCAACTATGAGCGCCACCTGGAGGATGCCTTCAATCTGATGAACAAGTATGGCTATGATGCCGTGAAGACAGGATATGTGGGCGACATCATCCCCCGCGGCGAGTTCCACTACTCGCAGTTGATGAACAACCACTACCAGCGTGTCATCGAGACGGCTGCCAAGCACCACATCATGATAAACGCCCACGAGGCTACACGTCCTACGGGTATCTGCCGTACATGGCCCAATCTGGTGGGTAACGAGAGTGCGCGTGGTACGGAGTATGAGGCTTTCGGCGGTAGCGTGCCTTACCATACCGTGATGCTGCCGTTCACCCGTCTGCAGGGCGGTCCGATGGACTATACGCCCGGTATCTTCGAGACACAGCTCTCGTCATGGAGCAACAACAAGAGTTTTGTTCACACCACCCTCTGCGGTCAGCTCTCCCTCTACCTCGTGATGTACAGTCCGTTGCAGATGGCTGCCGACCTGCCCGAGCACTACGAGAAGTACGACGATGCCTTCCAGTTTATCCGCGACGTGGCGTGCGACTGGGACGACTCCAAGTACCTGGAGGCAGAGCCTGCCAAGTACATCACCGTGGCACGCAAGGCGAAGGGCACCGACAACTGGTTTGTGGGCGGCAAGACAGACGCCGAGGCTCGTACAGCCGTGGTAAAGCTCGACTTCCTCGACAAGGGCAAGAAGTATGACTGCGCCATCTATCAGGACGGCAAGGATGCCGACTACGAGAAGAACCCCAAGGCTTACCAGATTGTTCACAAGACCGTGAAGAAGGGCGATGTCATCAAGGTGAAGGAAGCACGTGGCGGCGGATTCGCCATCTCGCTGCTGGCTAAGTAAAGAGGATTGTCGGCGCAAAGCGGGCTGAAGGCCCAACGAGTACATAGCCCAGGGTAAGCGAAGCGGCACCCTGGGTTGATATTGATGCGGTTTCTTTAGACCTGTATTTAACCTAAAAACCAATCAAAAAAATGACCATCAAGCGATTTATGTTTGCTGCATTGGCAACATCCCTATACA
>CAVCGV010000009.1:0-39649 GCA_963601815.1 bacterium | reverse complement strand
GTAAGGGCAGCTACATAACACTTAGCGGAACCAATGCGTGGACTTTACATGACACGCCTTATAAACATAACATTATCAATATGGAAAAATTACCTTTGAACGACATCCCTATGTTGGTGAGTGCCATCAATTTTCTGTTACGCGACCACGAGTTTGACACACTGGACGAAATATGCTACCATTTTCATGTTGACAGGCAAGAACTCGAAGAAAAAATGGCAAGTCAGGGATTCGAATGGTCCGAAGAACAGAAAAAGTTCTGGTAAAGAGCTAAGGAGACATCTCCTATAGGTTGCCTCTATTAGGAGTTACAAATTCGTCTGATTCGTGATTAAAATACTCTCACGGATTTTGTAGTAGTGCGATGCGTCCCCGCATCGCAACTAAAAATACTCCCACAGAATTCACGGATTTCACAGAAGTTTATAACGGCGCAAGCCCTTCTGTGAAATCAGTGAGTTCTGTGGGAGAAATATACTTGTTCGAATAGAAATATTCGTCAGATTCAATACTCACGCTCGATGAGTTCGAGGCACATACGACTGTTGTGGTACGGACACTTCCAGAAGCCGGCCTTGTCATCGTCGAGGTTGAGGGTACCGTCCTCCAATACAGCCCAGTGCCACTCCCCGTTACGGGCATCTATAAGTTTTTTCTGCACATAGCTCCAACAGTGTATGGCCTTCTCCAGCGCTTCCTCATTGCCGAAATACTGGTAAAGGTCTATGTGCCCAATGATGTTTTCGCACTGTACCCACCACTGGCGCTGCAGGTCGTAGCGGTCGCCGTCTTTCCAGTGTTCGTACACCATACTGCCGTCAGGTCTTAACCCTTCGTCGGCAGCATCGGCTATGTGGCGTATCAACTGCTCTATCTTCTGCAGCACCGCACGGTCGTCCAGCACAAGAGCAGTCTCGTGCAGCAGCCATGCAGCCTCTATGTCGTGGCCGTAGCTTTCCACATCGCGTCTGCCATTCCATTCGTCGTCGAAGAAGAGGTCGAGGTGATACGTCTCCTTGTTCAGCAACTTGTCGGTAAAGATACTGAGCAGATTACGGATGCTCTTCTCCAGTTCGGGAGTTTTCCACACACGCAGAAGATTGGTGTAAGGCTCTATGATGTGCAGGTGCGTGTTCATGGTGCGCGACCCGTTCTCGTCCTTGTCCGAAAGGCGCATGTCAGCGATGGGTTGCCAGTCGCGTGTCAACGCCTCGATGTATCCGTTGTTCTTGCTATCGAAGGCATGGTTTTCTATGTCGTGGTAGAGCGATACGGCTATGTCGAGAGCCTCCTTGTCGCCCGTGGCACGTGCATACTCCGAAAAGCCGTAGATGGCAAAGCCGATGGCATAGGTCTGCTTCTTCGTATCGAGCGGATTGCCCTTGTAGTCCACACTCCAGTAGATACCGCCATACTCCTTGTCCAGGAAATGGTCGCGCACGTAATCCTTCGCACGCTTGGCAGCTTCGAGATATTCCGGTTTCTTCAGGACACGGTAGGCAGCAGAGAAAGCCCAAAGGATACGGGCATTCATCACAGCACCCTTCTCTGCCTCGGGATGTACCTCGTCGTGACCGTCTACCCTACCGTAATAGCCACCGTTCTCACGGTCTGTCACTTTTTCTATCCAGTAGTTGAGGATGTTCTGCTCCAGAACATCCTTCATGGCTTGTTTCAAGTTTTCCATACGTCAGGTTATTATTTCTTGATGGGGAATTTCCAGGACAGCAACATCAGCATCAGGGCGATAACTGCGGGGAAGAGCGAGAAGAGCGACCACACCATGGTGAGCACAGAGTCTGTAACACTGGCGGGGTCTATCACCGTATTGCCCATATCGTCGGTTATCATGTTGGCACCAGCCCATCCGAGGAGGATAGCGATGAGCGAACCTGAGATGGCAGTACCGAACTTCTGCGACATGGTACCTGAAGAGAAGATGAGTCCGGTAGCGGAGGTACCGAAATGCTCGGTGTGATAGTCGGCCACATCGGCATACATCGACCACATGAGGGGCGAATAGATGCCGATACCTATAGAGGTGAGCACCACGAGGGCTATCATAACCCAGATGTAAGACGCCTCCATGGGCAGGAAGAAGAAGGCGACAGAGAGTACCACGCACAATAATGCCGACCAGAAGAAGGCCATGCGCTTGCTGCCCACCACGCGGGTAAACCAAGGCGACACACCACCAAACACCATACAGGTAACCTCACCGAAAGCCATGAAGACCGTATAGTTGATGATGAGTCCCTCTACCGTCACGTTGCCGTGCAGACAATATTCGAACATGTAGCCTGCCACTGCATAACGGAATCCGTTGAAGAAGTTGGTGCATACAGCGATGGCCGTCATATAGAGCCACGCCTTGTTGTGCACGAGGTCGACAAACTGGCGGAAGGAGAACTTCTCAGCCCGCTTGGGTTTCAAGCGCTCCTTGGTAAGCAGACCGCACACGAGCGTCATGACGGCAGCCACCACGCCGAGTACTGCACCGATGACAGCATACTGGTGGGCATGGGTGCCGCCTACGAACTGCTGCAGGTAAGGGAAGGAAAGCAGGGTAACGAAGCCCATGGCGTACGCACCTACCATACGGAAAGAGGAGAACTGGTTCTTCTCGTCATCGTTGTCGGTCATCACACCGAGCAGCGAACCATAGGGCACATTTACCATGGTGTAGATGGCCATCATGAGCAGATAGAGCGTGTAGGCATACACACGCTTGGCGGTGGGACCGAAGTCGGGCGTGTAAAGCAACAGGGCAAAAACCAGGCCGAAGGGAATGGCACCGAAGATGAGCCACGGACGGTAGGTACCCCAACGGGTCTGCGTACGATCGGCGAGGGTACCCATGAGCGGGTCTGTCACCACGTCGAACATACGTGCCACCAACATCAGTACCGCTGCATCGGCAAAGGTAAGGCCAAACACGTTGGTAAAAAACAGAGGAAAGGCAATGCTCATTACCTTCCACACGATGCCACCAGCAGCGGCATCACCTAATGCATACGCAATCTTTTCTTTCAAACTTGCCATATATAAAAATGAGAATGTGAGTTTTCAAAACGAGAACCTTCCTCCCACCCACTACTGAGGGGGCAGGAAGAAGGCATCCCGAAATCTTTTTAACCTTAATAAGAGTCAGGGGTGAGTATTCTTACATATACAATACGTAGGAAGACTTCCTTTCCCTTATTTTTTATCTCTTACTTATTACTTTTTAGGAGTACATAGGTAAGGAATCCATAAAGGAAACTCTTGCTATTTTACTAACCTACCTTTACCTTACTTGGGTAAGGGCAATATGTACGCTGTGCTTTTTTTAGCACACTTATTTACTTGCCAAGGGTTTTCTTGTTCTTTGCCACGAGCTGCTTGATGGTCTCCACGCTGAAGGCTGTACGGTAACCGTCCTTCGGTGTGTTCATGCAGTAGTCGACAAGGCGGTCTATGGTAGACGTTGCCACATGCATGCGGGTGTCTGAAGAGGCATAGTAGATATAGACCTTGCCGTCCTCGTCGGCTATCCATCCGTTGGCAAACACCACGTTCATCACGTCGCCGATATACTCGCCGCCCTCGGGAACAAGCAGGTAACCGCCCGGCTCTGCTATCACCTTAGTGGGGTCCTCGAGAGAGGTCATATACATATAGAGCACATAGCGCAGACCGCTGGCACAGCCACGCACGCCGTGAGCCAGGTGCAGCCATCCCTTGGAGGTCTTGATGGGGTGTGGACCTTCGCCGTTCTTTACCTCCTGTATGGTGTGGTAGTGGCGGGCGTTGATGATTTTCTCTTCTGTTATCTCTGCGTTAGTGATGTCGTCTACCAAAGCCCAGCCGATACCGCCGCCTGAACCCGTGTCGATGAATCCGTCTTGCGGACGGGTATAGAACGCATACTTGCCATCCACAAACTCGGGGTGCAGCACCACGTTGCGCTGCTGGCTCTTGGTCTTCAGGTCGGGCAGGCGCTCCCATGTCTTGAGGTCTTTGGTGCGGGCGATGGCTGCAGTAGCTGTGGCAGCACTGAGGTCGCCTGGCTGACTGTCGTCATGTCGCTCGGCACAGAACACACCATAGATGTATCCGTCCTCATGTGCAGTGAGGCGCATGTCGTAGATGTTGGTAGCCGGCACTACGTCGTCGGGCATCGTAATAGGCTCTTCCCAGAAACGGAAGTTGTCCACACCGTTGGGACTCTCTGCCACGGCGAAGAAGCTCTTGCGGTCGGCTCCTTCCACACGTACTACAAGGAGGTATTTTCCCTGCCACTTCATGGCTCCCGAATTGAGCGTAGCATTCATCATGATGCGCTGCATCAGGTATGGGTTGTCCTTCTCGTCGAAATCGTAGCGCCACTCCAGTGGGGTATGCTCGGCTGTAAGGATGGGGTTCTTATACTTCTCGTAAATGCCATTGCCCCACTCTACTGGTTCGTTCTTGCGGGCAAGAAGCTCTTCGTGACGGGCACGCAGGGCTTTCACTTTGTCTTGAAATGTTGTCATAATATTATACTGCTGATTTTAATTTTTACTTTTTTACCTTTACTATGTCTTTGGCGAAAAGAATCTTCTTGTTGCTCTTAAAGGCTTTGAAGTCTTCCACGATGTCGCCGTCTCCCACTCCAGGAAGGTAAGCTTCCTCCTGTGGCTTGTCCCAGGCATTGCGCCAGAAGAGCACATAGCTGAGGGAATAATCTTTGATGACAGGGAGAAGGGTCTTGGTAAACCAGTCTTTCTTCTGGGCAATACCGCGGCAACCGGTCTCGGTAAGTGCCACCATCTTTCCTGTCTTCTTGCCGGCCTCCACCATCACGTCGAGGGTCTCCTTGAGGTTCTTGGCGTAGTTGGCGTCATTGCCGTCAAACTCGTATATGTCCACTCCCACCATATCTACAACATCATTGCCGGGGTAACGCTCCAAGAAGGCATCTACCGTCTTAGCATCACCGAGGTTGGGCGACCATGCCCATACGAGGTTGTCGCAACCGGCTGCCTTCAGACGCTCGTATGTCTTCTTGTAGAGTGCGACGTACTGCTGTGGCGTGCAACTGTTGGCACCCCACCAGAACCATCCGCCGTTCATCTCGTGCCAGGGACGGAAGATAACTGGCACCTTCTCTCCGCAACAGGTCTGTAGCGAATTGATAAAGGTTGCCACCTTGCCCAACCAGCTTTCGAACTTTTCCTTCTGCTTGCCTTCGAGCACCTCTTTTACGGCATCGCCCTTGGGGTCCCATGCATTCTCGCCCGTAACGGGATTCCACGGATGCCAACTGAGTGTTACGATGCCGCCGCGGGCATGCTGGGCAAGTATGTCTTTACGCATGCGGTCGAAGGGCACTCCGTCGAGGTTTTCCTTACCATCGAGTTCCAGTCTGCCGAGGTCGAAGCCCATAACGGCAGGATAGTCGTCTACCGTAAGGAGCACATCGCTCTTTCCTTCTTCCCATTTCCACGTAGTGCCATACATGGTGTCGTCCTGATGCCCCACCATGATGCCACGCTTCTGGAGTTTCTGCAGTCGTTTCTGCAGCACTGATGCCGGAGTGGCAACCTTGTTGTCTACCTGTTCTGTAGCACCCGTCACGGCATCTATGCCCGCAGGAAGGGCGGCTTGTGTTGTCTGTACTGCCAACAGGCACACGCCTGCTGTCATCAATATGCTTTTTATGTTCATTTTCTTAGGAGTTAAAGGGAAGTTAAGGGGGAGTTAGAGGGAAGTTAAGGGACAACAGCTGTCATGTTAGAGGGAATTTATTGGGCAACAGCTGTCATGTTAGAGGGAAGTTAAAGGGCATTAAAGGCCCTTTACTTCAGAAGTTGTGTTTCAAGCCACTTCTGCCATTCGTCCCACTGCTCCTGATACCAGTAGTGGCCCGTCATCTGGTAGACGCTCAACTGCTTGGGAGCTTTTACGATGTTATAGAGTCCGTAGGAAGATGTGGGAGGCACCACTTCGTCGTTATAACCGAAGCTGTACCACCCCGGTACGGTAACACGCTTGGCAAAGTTGACGCCGTCGTAATAGCGTGCCCCTTCTATACGTGCCTGCATCACGGCATCTGGTTTCAGCACCTTGCCTTCATTATAGAAATAATGTGGCCAGCCGCCTGCCACTCCGTGCAGTTCGGCCTCATAGTCGCACATGGCATCGTGCACAGGAGCCAAGAAGGTAACGCGCTTGTCGAGTGCCGTAACTGCCAATGTCAGGAATCCGCCCTGCGAAGAACCGGTAACGCCAAGCGTCTTGCCGTCCCATTCGGGGAGCGTGGCAATATAGTCGACTGCCCTTACAGCACCTGTCACAATACGCTTGTAAGGATTGCGGTCGCGGTTGTCCACATTACAGTCCCAGTATCCTTGCAGAGCACCGTTGTTCAGGTCGGTATATACGCTCTGCGGCATGGTGACAGAAATGGCGTGAACACCCATCTCCAGTACGATGCAACGGTCCGGAGCCGTATAGGTATCGCCCTGGTAAGGACGTACACCTGCACCAGGCACACGCAACAGGGCGGGATATTTTCCGGGCTTGACGGGCACACTGAGCACGCCGTACATCTTCGATCCCCACGCATTGTTGTTGAAACTTATCTCGTACACGTTCTTGTCCTTCGTGCAGCGTTCGGGCAGCAACACCTTGGTAGGGTTCAGGTCGGTCTGTCGGGCATCGGAAAGTGTCTTCTGCCAGAAAGCGTCAAAATCTTTGGGCTCCTGTGCATAGGGCTGTATCTTCTCCGGAGAGAAGGCAGCTGTACAAAGTCCTTCATAATCCTTGCCACCGACATGGGCCACAACCTTCAGGCGGTAGAATCCGGGCTTGGCCATAGAACCCGTCCACTTCATCGTGCCGTCCTTCAGCGTAGCCTGCTTCTTGACATCGGCATACATCTCAGGACCTGCCTCATAGTCTATATTAACGTTGTCCAAGAGTGTGCCGCTCTTGCGTACGTTCACCACAAAATTGGCCTTCTCGCCTACCTTGTAGTTCCAGTCCTGATGGTCGGGGGTAACGCTTACTACGATATTATTGCCCTTGATTTGTGCACTGGCACCCAACGGTGCAAGCACACAAATGAGGACACTAATCATCAAAAACCTAAAAGTGTTCATATTATTTGTCTTGTTTATACAGTTAGTGGTAATGTTAAGATTTATGAGTGCAAAGATACCATTTCCCGTCCAATAATCCTTGTACTTTTTTGCTAAATCACTATACTTTCTTTTGCAAAGTAACATTACTAAAAGAATAACTCGACCTATATGAGTACGGCGAGGACGCCGTTACTACTAAAGCAAGGCTGTCTGTAGTAGGTGCAGCGTCCTCGCTGCACAACACCACCGATAAAAAAGACACGTACGTGCATTGGCCAAGACACGTACGTGCACAAAAAAAGGTGGAAAGTCTCATGCCTGGCATAAAGACTTTCCACCTTTATTATATAGTCTACTTTCATCTTCCAGGAAGAAGGGGGAATGGAAACTTCCCTTAACTTCTCTGACTCCCGAAATGACCGAAGGTCGCCAAAAACTTACTTAAAGCTCGGAACCTGGTCGCGGGTGATGACATTCTTGTTGTTGTAGTAGTTCTTCAGGAATGTGGCGGTGTTGTACACACTGTTGAAGTAGTCTACACCTTCCGAATCCTGGCCATACCAAGGCATGGACCAACTCCACATGGCACCATCGTTGAACATATTCTCAATCGAAGGCATGGCATCGCACTCTGCCAAGGTGATGATTTTGGTTCCGTTGGTAATCTTGCGCAACTCCTCGTACTCCTGAGCCAGTGATGACTGATAAGGTGTATTGAGGTTCTTGCAGTAGTAGTCGCGTGCAATGATGTCGACATACTCGTCACCGGGATACCATGCAGCATCGTTGGTGATGGTCTTGTCCGAATCGTCCTGATAGTAACCCTCTGAAGTCCACACCCAGATAAGGTTGTTCACGCCCTTAGCCTTGAAGGTGTCGTACATGAGCGTCCAGAGCTTCTTAAACTGTACCGGTCCGTTGGTGCCCCACCAGAACCATGCAGTACCTGTGCCGTTCCACTTGCCATAGTTACCACGGGCCTCATGCAACGGACGCCAGATAACAGGGATACCCTTCTCCTGAAGAGCCAACAGATAGTCGGCTACGACATCAAGGTCGCGCATTACGCGCTCGTGCTCCCATGTACCGTTTCTCACAGCCTGCTTACAGGTGAAGGTTGTCTTCTCTGGACTGCAGGTATAGGTTGAGATGTCATCAATCGCCTCCTTGGATGCTGGTACATTCCAGTGCCACATGCACTCCACGATACCATTGTTGTTATACCAGTCTTCCACGACGCTCGTATTGGTGTAGTCTATCCAGGTAGCGTTGCCAAGCGGCTTGCTGTCGTTGAAGTGGATAAAGTCGAAGCAGTTGAGCGCAGGATACTTGCCTGTAATGCCATACATCTGCTCAGCCAGTTCCACGTTCCAGTTTACATTGGCTACAGTACCCGTTATGACCTTCTTGCCGAAGTTTTCCACCAGATACTGGTAGAGCTTCTGTGTAGGCTCGGTGGCATCGGGGTTACAGAGCGTCGGTGTGATGTTGAACAACTCGGGATCCCAGTTGTTGTAGGCACGTGTAGAGAACGAAACGCTGTACTCCGAAGCGAAATTGTAGGACGAGTCGCGTACGGTAGGTTTCATCACTACAATCTTGTACTTCTGGTTTGCCTTTGCATGCAGAGGAATGATGAGTTTGTTACCCTCAGCATAAGAAAGCGTATCTGCCAGATAGTAATAGGTCGTGTCGTTGGTATACACCCTGATGGTGGTATTCGGTGTCACGGCTATCGGCTCGCTGTAGGTTATCACTACATTCTCGAAGGTGTCCAGTTCTTCCGAACCGTCTTCTGGCGAAACAGACACTACCGTGGGTGCTGTCTGATCGTCGAAATGGCGCATGGCGGGAACCTCGTTGTCATTGTCCGAGCATGCGGCAAAAGTGATAGCTGCCAGTGCAGCAAACATATAAAATATCTTTTTCATATTGCTGTCTCTCATTAATAATTCTTAGGTTCTATACGGAACTGTCCGAAGCTATGGTCTGTAGTCCATGCGTCAGCCGTATTGGGCTGCATCACCATGTTCAGTGCCATCCACTGGTCGGGCTCTGTAGGCAGTGTACCGCCCATCAGCACATCGGTAAGCGGCATGGAGATTGTCACCCATTTGCCATAGGTATTTGTAATGCCCATAGACACGGGGTCAAACTGGCAGTTGCCTGAGCCTCCCCCCTGCAGGGTGAAGTTGTAGCCGCCGTTCTTGCTACCACTGGCTCCGTTGTTACCATAATTATAGAACGGGTTATTGGCGTTGGTGCAAACCTCAAACTTCAGTACGTAGTTCTCGGGATGGGCAGAAGCATCGAGCCACTTCCAGTTGCAACCGAAGCCTTCGCTGTTCCATGACCATGCATCGAAGCTACCCTTGATACGGAAGAAGGTATAGCCCAACGACTGTGGGTCGCCGCTATTGGTACCGTCGGTAAGGAAGTCGTTGTGCCAGCTTGCCCACCATCCGAGGTCACCGTCGAAGTTGCCGAACATCAGTTGGTCGGTCATACGATAAGGAATGGTAGCCGTCTTGTCGCCCGAAACCTCATGCCATGCGAAGTGTATGAGCGAGTTGTCGGGGCAGTCTTCCGGAATGACGATGCTTGTGAAGTTCTCCGTACAAGAGTCGCAGTGGATAACCTGCCTGTAGCCCTGTTCTACATTTTCTATATATACGGATGCAGGACTTGTGGCTGTCGTGTCATTGAAACCATAAAGGTCCATATAGTCGGCATTGAGCTGCACCTGGTTGCCCTGCAGGGTGAACTCGTTCTTCAGACCGCTTATCTGCACGCTCGGGATAGTTACCGGGAAGAGTATCTTTATAGCACCCTCGTTGGTCTCGTAGTAGAGCGAATCGTTCTGCACGGTAGGGATGACACGGGGTATCTTGACCCATGCCTCGTTAGTGGTGGCGTACACCTGACGCACATCCACGTCCACATCGTTGAAACGTATCTTTCTTACCTGTGCCAGGTTCTGTCCCTTGATGTGTATCATCTGGTTGAGCGTACCGCCGGCGAGCGGAGCCACATAGCCGGTATCCTGCACATCGTAGATATTGGCGATGGAGGGCGTTCCGTAGTTGGACGTCTTGTCCGGCAAGTTGTAGTCCACCACATCACTGCACGAAGCGAGAGCCAGCAGGGCAAGGGCAGACATACCTATATTCTTTATATTTATTTTCATTGTGATTCTCGTTTATAGAATTAAACATTAGTTCCAACCCGGGTTGTTGGAAGAGATGCTGTCGTTGACGTTGATCTCGTCTGCAGGAATCGGGTACAGGAGGTTACGCTCTGTACGTGCCTTGTTGATATTGGCCTCGTCACGTCCTCCGATAGCGTTCATTGCCTGCAGATAGATACCCCAGCGTATCAAGTCCCAACGGCGGTCGCCCTCACAGGCAAACTCCTTGGCTCTCTCCTCGAGGATGGTTCCGCGCATACCTGTCTTGCTGGTAGCGGTCTCCATCTGCGGTGCATTGGAACGCTTGCGTACCATGTTCAGGTATTGCAGTGCCACACCCTGGTGTCCCAGCTCGTTCTCTGCCTCGGCATAGATAAGGAGCACGTCGGCATAGCGCAGGAAAGGCCAGTAGCTGTCGGGATATTCGAGAGCGTCATTCTCGCAGTCGTCATACTTCGTGGTGAAGGCGAGACACTCCGAACTCTGGTTGTACTGGTAGGCATAGCCCGTAGCCTTGTATTCGGCATCCGGCTCACGTACGTATTCTCCGTAGATGTCACGGCCTGTAACCTTCACGCTCCACGACTGTGGATAGTAGAAGCTGCCGTTATATTCTTCCTGGTAGTAGTATCTCCAGGTGTGGCGCACACCCTTTGTAATACGGTAGTCGTTCTCGTCGAAGAGCTGGTACCATGCATTGGAACATCCCATCCATCCACCTGATGTAAGGAACTCGCTGCCGGCACTTGCCTTGTAGCCTGAATAGTTGGTGTGGATATTGGTGCGGTAGTTGTCCGATGCTGATGAGACAGCCGAACGCACACCCCACATCATCTCGGCATCGTCGCGGTGGTTACGCGACCACAAGTCGCTGTAATTTGACAACTCGTAAGGACCGAACTCGCCATCGATTACCTTCTTTGCCCATTTGGAAGCCTGCTCGTAGAGCGCTGTAGCGTCCATGTCCTGATAGCCTTCCACAGCCGTCTTCTGGAATGTCTCGGTAGCGGGTGTGTTGTACAGTTTATACTCCTTGCCGGCTACGGTCTCGGTACGGTATGGTTCGCAGGTACGCACGTTTACCTCTGTGCCTACAGGCATGGCTGCCGAAGCCATCGTAGCATACACCTTTGCCAAGAGACCAGCTGCCGAACCGGCACTGACATGGCCGGTCTGGTACTGGCTGTTGTCGCGGTGATAGAGCATCTCCGAGGCTTTGGTCAGCCTGTCGATGATGTGTGCATAGATTTCTGCCACGGGGCGGCGGCTGTGCATGTAGCCACCACCGTTGCTCACGTCAGTGGCCATGTAGGGAATAGGACCATAAGCCCTTACCAGCAGGAAGTAGGCAAAAGCCTCCTGGAAGTAGCACTCGCCGATGGCGTTGTTCTTGAAATCGTCGGAGATACTGCTCATCTCCGAGATATAGCGTGCAGCCACGTTGGCATCGTTGATAAGGTTATAGGGACCTTTCCACATCTTGTCGAGCGAGCTCTCTGCCTGGAAGTTGCCGGCACCCATCGAACCGAAGAGCCAGTCGGGCCCCGTGATGTAGTCAGCATCGAGTTCGAGCACCTTCGGGAACTCTCCCCAGCAGAACATGTCATAAAGCCAGTTGCTGTACACGCCGGTAACCCAGGCGTTGGCAGCCTCCTTGGAGTCGCCAAGACTGGAAGGACCGATCATGCTTTCAGGCTTTTCGGTCAGGAAGTCGTTGCAGGAGGTGAAGGACACTGCCCCGCTTGCCAACACCAAAGCCGATAATATATATTTATTGAGTTTCATATTGTTTTACTTGATTAAAGTGTCACATTAGAATGTTGCGTTGATACCAAAGGTGAACGTGCGTGCCGAGGGATAAGAGTAGATATCCACACCACGGCGTGAAGAATCGCTACCGAAAGCGTTCACGTCTGGGTCGTACCAGCTATAGTCGGTGATGGTAAACACATTTGTGGCAGTGAAGCTGAACTGCAGACGCTCCAGACCTACACTCTTGAACGGGTGGTTCCAGTTGTAGGTAAGGCTGATGTTCTTCAGCTTAACGTAGCTGCCGTCCTCCACATAGCGGTTGCTGACGAGGAAGTTACGCTCGTAGCCTGAAGATGCCTTCGGCCACTTGGCGTTCTCGTAGTTGTCAGCTGTCCAGCGGGTGTTGTATGCATCGACGGGGATGTTACCGATATTGCCGAGCTTGATGTCCTGCAGGTTACCGTTGAAGATATCGTTGCCGTGCGAGCCCTGGAGCATGAAGCTGAGGGTAAGGTCTTTCCATGTTATGTTGTTGGTCAAACCCCATGTAAAGTCGGGGTTGGTATCGCCGATGATAACACGGTCGGCCTCGGTTATCTTACCGTCGCCGTTGAAGTCGTGATACTTTATTTCACCTATCTTCGACTTCACGGTAGCGTCGCTTGCATAGGTGTACTGCGGATCGGCACGTACCTCTGCCTCGTTGTTGTAGAAGCCTTCCTCCACGTAGCCGTAGATGGCACCGATAGGACAGCCGTTGCGCTGGATGAACACATTGTCTGCTCCGTACCACAGGGTATTGGCATACTGGTCGCCGTTCAGGCCGCCGATGGTGTTCTTGTTGAATGCCAGGTTGGCATTGAGGTTCCAGTGCCAGTCCTTCGAGTCTATGGGCGATGCACCGAGGGTGAACTCGACACCTTCGTTGGTAACGTTACCCGAGTTGCGCAGCATGTTGGAGAAACCTGTATGTGAAGGTATCTTCACCTCCTGCAGCAGGTCGCGTGTCTTCTTGTAATAGTAGTCGACTGTAAAGGTAAGGCGGTTGTCCCACCAGCCGAAGTCGATACCGGCATTATACTGCGAGGTGGTCTCCCACTTGATGTCTGTGTCTACAGGGCCGCGCCATGACACCATGGCAGAACCACTCTGTATGCTGCCGGCAAAGGGATAATTGGCTACGCCGAGCTGTGCCATGGTACGGTATGAACCGATGGCCTGGTTACCTGTCTCACCGTATGACACACGCAACTTCAGGTTGGAGAAGATGTTCAAGTCCTTGATAAACTTCTCTTCTGATGCACGCCATGCCAAGGCACCTGAGAGGAAGGTAGCCCACTTGTTCTTGTCTGTAAACTTGGACGAACCGTCGGAACGGATACTTGCCGTAACGAGGTACCTGTCCTTCAGCGAGTAGTTGACACGACCGAGGAAAGAAGCCAAGCGCTGCATACCCTTTTCACTTGACAGTGTGGCCTTGTCGAGGGCACGGCTCAGGTCGTTGTCCTTCGTCAGGTCATCGGGGAAGTTGGAGGCAAGGATGGTAGAGTTGTCCCAAGACGAACTCTCAATTGTGAAACCAGCCACTGCGTTGAACTTGTGTATCTTGGCGAGTGTATAGTCGAATGTGAGCAACGACTCTGCTGTCAAGCTCTTATATATATTGGTGGCACGGCTTGCCTTACCGTTGGTAGGTGCCTTACCCTCCTGTGTATGGCGGTCGTAATAGCTGCCACGGTGTGAATCGTTGTAAGAGAGACCGAGGTTCTGACGGAACTTCAGGAAGGGGAACAGCTTGAATTCCACAAACGAGCTGCTGAAGTAGTTGATGCTGTTCAGTTCGTCCTTGGTGCTGTTGACATAAGCCGAAGGGTTGGCAGCCAACCAGTTGAGGTCATCCATCTGGGTGGTATCGGTATTAGGACCGTAGGTTGGCGGGAAGAGGAGTGCCGAGCGAACCACACCCGTATTGTAGCTCAGGGTGTTGGCAAACTTGGTGGTACTGCTGGTAAAGCTCTGGTTGGTACCTATCTCGAGCCAGCTGTAGATGTGGCGCGCGATATTGGCACGGAGGGCATAACGCTCGTAGCCGGAGTTCTTGATGGTACCGTCCTGCTTGGCGTAGTTGCCCGAGAAGGAGTAGTAGCCCTTGTCGTCACCACCGCTCACGCTGAGGTTGTAGTCGTGCTGGAAGGCTGTCTGGAATATCTCGTCCTGCCAGTCGGCGACGTCTATCTGTGTGGCATTGCCGTACTCGTCGTAGAACCATCCGTTCTGTGCATAGTCTTCGGGCTTACCGGTGTACTTACCGGTAGAATAGTTGGCATGGCCGTCAGAATAGTACTGATAGCCCCATGTACCGGGATATGCCAATGTGGTGGTGTTAGAACCCAGGTAGTACTGGTCGTTTATCACCTGCTCGTTCTGGTAACGGGCATAGGTAACAGGGTCGAGCATGTTTATCTTCTTGGAAATCTTTGAGAAGCCCCAACTGCCGGAGAACTCTACCTTGGGCTTACCTGCTTTACCGCGCTTGGTGGTAATGATAACGACACCATTGGCACCACGCGAACCGTAGATGGCTGTGGCAGAGGCATCCTTCAAGATTTCGATGTTCTCGATATCGTGGGGGTTAATCATGCTCAGCGGGTTGCTGCTCTGCTCTGTGGTGGTGGCGCTGTTGCCAGGTGTAGAACCAGTCTCGAAGGGGATACCGTCCACGATGTAGAGAGGCTGTGAAGAGGTAGAGAACGAGTTGGCACCACGTACCACAATACTCATGCCGCCACCAGGAGCACCGTCGCTCTGGTTGATCTGCACACCAGCCACCTTACCCTGCATACCGTGGGCGAGGTCGAGTGCACCACCCTTCATCAGGTCTTCACCCTTCAGCGAACTGAGGGCACCGCTAAGGTCACTCTTCTTCATGGTACCGTAACCTACCACTACCACCTCGTCCATCATCTTGGAGTCGGCCTCAAGGGTTACGGTAATGTGGTTCTTTCCAGCCACATTGATGGTCTGTGACTTCATACCGATACTGGAAACCTTGATGCGGGTTTTACCCTTAGGCAACGTAATGGAGAAGTTACCGTCCAAGTCGGAAACGCCTCCCGTACCAGTACCTTCCACTATCACGCTTGCGCCAATCAGAGGTTCATTGTTCATGCTACCGTCGAGGACGGTACCTGTCAATTTGCTCTGGGCGAAAAGCTGGCAACTCGCAACGAGTGCCAAGAAAGCAAAAATTACTCTTTTCATACAAAATCGTTGTTATTATAATAGTTGTTTAGTGTTCTTTAGGAATTCGGATGCAAATTTAATGCTATTTTCACATATAGTATGATATTATTTTGTTAATTGTTTGCTTATTTTTGCAGAGTAGCGATTAAGTAACATATTAGCATATCTTCTACCTGTACGGTTGGAAAACATCAAGCGACAACTTATCGTAGTAGCGAGATGCGTCCCCGCGTCGTAACAAAAGAGGGGTATGCAGCGGGGACGCTGCAACTACTACGTATCAAAAAGGGAGTGTACCTTGCAGCACACTCCCTACCATAGGAAAACACACAGTGTCTTTTCTCTTTTTACTTGCGTACGAACTTCTTGCCGTTCTGGATAACGATGCCCTTGTAGCTGTCGTCTACCTCCATACCGGAAAGGTTATAAGCCTTGCCTGCCTTGACACTTTCAACAGCAGATACATTGGAAATACCTGTAGGAACGTAGTCCTTGGTGCAGAAATAAATGGCCTTCACCTTTATCGTACCTGCATCGCTTGTTTGAATTGCAATCTGGTCAACAGCTTTCTTGCGCTCATCCAATTCCAACTTTACAGACGTTTCTCCGGACTCAATAAATGCCTCTACACTATTCGATCCATCCTTTGTCTCATTATACTGTAACCAAAGCTGGGTACGGAATTCTACCGGCTCGACCAGCTCCAACACACAGTAATCAAATTCTGACAAGTCCTTAGCGCCGAACCACATACTTGCTCCAGCCCAGGCTGCAGGATAAGCAACAGTCATGGTACCGTCTGACTCCTCTGTAATTTCAATAGCTGAGTCCCACTTGCCCCATCCGGTCAGAGCAACATCAGACTTCTGCACCTTGTTGGCATCCAAGAATTTTTGGTATTCCTCCTCAGTGCCTACATAAGCGCCGGTAACAACTACCTTACCAGCCTTTTTGCACTGAATGTAATACTGCGCAAACTCATCAGCGTGATCCTCATTCAGTTTTACACCTGCACACAAAGTACCGGCAACACAGCTTACGCTTACATCATACTTATAAGATGTAGTATATTGCGTATTGAGATTAAAGTCGCAAGTAGTCTCACTGAATGTCAACCAGAGATAATCATATTCAGACATATCAGTACATTCCTTGTTATCTTCATCACCAGTAGTGAAGCCAACACCAGCACCCGCCCAAGCTTTATTAAAGGTAAGGGTGTTACCATCAACTACACAATTTTCGTCCCATGCACCAAATGCAGTCGAAACCGACTCATAGGCATTGGCACAAACCGCCATAGCCAAAGCGCACACAAATGTAAATAATTTCTTCATAAGCTTTTAATTTTATTAGGTTTTAATATTATTATAATGGTGTTAGTTAGAAATTCTAATTGTGTTTTACTCACGAACGATGCAAAGTTACAACAAAAAGCGGAGGCACGGTAATATTATTTTACCCATTACTCCCACTATTTTGCTTTTACACCAATAAGATTGTTCCTCGAAGGAAAAATAGGGGTGCTGCGAGGGCGCTGCACCTACTAAGATGTGCAGACCCCTTTTTCATCGAGGTTCGAACCTCGAGGGCTTAAGGTTCGAACCTCGATGGCTTGAGGTTCGAACCTATGGTTTTCGGGGGTCTATACAATGGGTTTCATGGAGGTGTTATTTCTGATCATGAAAACCCTGCAAAACATATAGACGAGAACAGGAAATCTGTTCGGCAAAGTAAGGCGTATTTTCAGCCCCTGCTTTATTTTGCCTTCCCTATTTTCTTCATTCTGTCCACCTGGCTCTTCACTACGTCGAGCGTAGACTGGTCGGTGGAGAAGACAGAGTTGAGTCCCTGTGCCTCCTGCGCCGGGTCGCCGGTATAGTCGTCGCCCACCTGCCACTGCTCGTGCTGAGGATTGGCATAACCGCCCCAGCCCCAGAAGTTGCATCCGGCAAAGTAGCCTCCCGTCTCAGCATTGTCACCCACCAGGGCAAACACATATTTATAATAGCCGTCACGTCCCTTCGTTGTGGAAGAGGGCGAGAAGGAGAATCCGTCGCGGGGATAACCGAACTCCTCCATGACAAGCGGTTTCTTGACGCGTGCACAAACGGCAAGGTGATTGTCGATATACTCCTTGGTGTTCTTGCACGACACGCCGAGGTCGTCGATGAGGTGGTCTTTGCGTGCCCAACTCCAGTTGTAGGGCCAGAGGTGCACATTACAGTAGTCGACATTGGGGTCGGCACAGATGCGCTCGTAGCTCGCGATGTCATTCTCGCATCCCCAACTGCCCTCGCTGCCAATACTGATAAGATGGTTCTTGTCCAAAGAGCGGATGAGTCCGCTTGCCTCGGCGAGCCACTTCTCGAAGGCAGGCAGCGCCTCCTTGCTGAAGGCGCGCGGCTCGTTGCCTATCTGCCACGACATGATGGCGGGGTCTTCCGTATAAGGACGCTTGGTATAGCGGTTGGTGCGGCCGACGATAAAGCGCACATAGTCGTAGAAGAGTTGGTGTGCCTTCTCGCATGACGCATACTGCGACACGAAGTTCATAAAGGCGGGATAGCCGTCCTCGTTGGGGCGCGGCGCCTTCCCCACCCCGGCATGCTCGAGGTAGAAGCCGTAGCCGCCGCTCCACTCCCACGAGTTGTTGAGGTAGAGCACAGCCACCATCTTGCGCTTGCCCATTTCCATGAGCAGATAGTCGAGTCCGGCAAGTATCGTGTCGTTGTACACGCCCGGTGCCACCTGCAGCGTGGGTTCCACCTTGGTCTTCACGCCGCGCTCACCGTCGGAGCCTACGAGGATGCGGAGGTTGTCTATGCCGAGCGACTTCATTTTGTCGAGTTCGCGGCACAGGCGCTGGCGGTTGCCCCCCTGCCCTTCCGAACCGAGGATGGCACCATACCAGAAGTTGGTACCTACATAGTAATAAGGTTTGCCGTCGCGCACAAAGTGTCCGTCCTTCACTTGCACATACTTCTGTTTGGCGGAGAGTCCGCAAATAGCAAGGGTCATCATCAAGACCAACAGGAATATTTTCTTCATTGCTTGTTTTGGTTTTTAATTACAGGTCAAAAAAAATAACTTGGTATATTTCTTATGTCAAGAATTAGAGAATTGGGGAATTTTCCTTTTCTCTGAATTAGCAAGAATTTCAAGACTTTCGGCTTGACATGTCAAACCTTCCCGCAATTCTATATTTTCAGAACACTTGCGTAATTCTTTAATTCTCCAATTCTTGACACGTAATATTGTCGAAGTTTACCAAGTTCTTAATTAGGAGGAGTGTTTATTCAGCCTCAAGATACAGCACACGTGAAGACCAGTCTGTCTTCTTGCCCCAGTCCACCTCGTTGGTGTACGGCATTTCGAGCCCGTGCTCCATGAGGTATTTGCCCGAGTAAGACTTGCCCTCGCAGTAGAGCGGCTTCAGGTCAATGGCGTTCAGCTCGCGCACCTTGTACATGCGGTTGGCATCGAGACCAGCCATTTTTACACGGGGCAGATGTACATTGTAGAAGTTTGCCATTTTCCACCAGTAGAACACAGCCTTGTCCTTTGCCTCGCTGACGTACATGAGCGAAGCCAGTCCCTCGTTGTCGAAAGGAGAAACAAGGCGGTAGAGGTCGCCCAACTGTACCACGGGGCGTATCTCCTTATATTCGCTGATGGCCTTCTTGCAAAGGGCCTTCTCCTCGTCGGTCATGTTCTTGGGCTGTATCTCCATGCCCAGTCGTCCGCTCATAGCCACGTCTATGCGGTACTTCAGCGATGTGGTACGGAAGACGGTATGGTTGGGCACAGCGGAGATGTGGCATCCCATGGCAATGGAGGGGAAGAAATAGCTGGTGCCATACTGCATGTAGATGCGCTGCAGGGCATCGGTATTGTCGCTTACCCAGAACTCGTCGAAGCCGCGGAGGAATCCCCAGTTGGCTCTGCCGCCGCCACTGGCGCAGCACTGTATCACCACATCCTTGTACTTGGCGCGTATGCGGTCTATCACCTTGGCAAAGCCCTGATGGTAGGCTATGTAAAGATGGCTCTGGTCGGCCATGGGGAGATACTGGCTGCCGTGGTTCATGATGGCCATGTTGGCATCCCACTTGATGTAGGCTATCTCGGGATACTTGGTCAGCAGATTGTCCACCACCCCGAAGACGAAGTCCTGCACCTTAGGATTGGACAGGTCGAGCACGAGCTGCGTGCCGCCACGTCCCTGCACGGCATCACGCTTGGGCGCCTTGATAATCCAGTCGGGATGTTTCTCGTACAGTTCGCTGGTGGTATTGGTCATCTCCGGCTCTATCCAGATACCGAACTTCACGCCGTTCTTCTTGGCATCGCGCAAGAGGCCTTCTATGCCGTCGGGCAGTTTCTTGGTATCCACGGTCCAGTCGCCCAAGGCGCAGTTGTCGCTGTTGCGCTGGTACTTGGTGCCAAACCATCCGTCGTCCATGACGAAGAGTTCACCGCCCATGCTGTGTATGTCGGCCATCATCTGGTCCATGCCCTGCTGGTTGATGTCGAAATAGACACCCTCCCACGAGTTGAGCAGGATGTCGCGCAACTGCGAACCGTGTGCCAGGACATACTTGCGCCCCCAGCGGTGGAAGTTGCGGCTTGCTCCGCTCAGTCCCTCGCCCGAGAAGGTAAGCGCCAGCGCCGGAGTCTTGAAGGTCTCGCCCTTCTTGAGATGATATTCCGAGTTCTCCTCATTGATACCGGCAAAGAAATAATGGTACTCCGTATCGTCAGTAACGGTCTTGAGCTTGTAGTTGCCGCTGTAGACGAGTGCCGCACCTATCACGTCGCCTTTGTTCTCCTGTCCCTTGCCGTCGAGCGAGAACATCACCTCGGCATGGTCGGTATGCGAGGGGCGTGTGCCGTCGGTATTGCGTATCACAAACTCGCCGGGAGCGAGGGCTTCGTTGCTGACACTTGCCTCGCTCGCCCACGAACCGGAAAGGTGGCTCATCCATACATTACCCCTGCGGATGGGGAGCATGGCAGAGGCGAAGGTGGTAAGCGTAACGGTACCCTTCTCGTTGTTGGTTATCTCGCTCCACGCCTCGATAAGGTCTACATCGTTGTAGGCGCGGTAGCAGAGGTCCACCTTTATATTATATACGGCGTCCTTGAGGTGTACTACCGTTACCGTGGCATTTGCCTCGCTGCGTGTAGAGTGGCCTGTGGCAACGAGGGCTGTCGACAAGTTTCCGTCGGCATGGCGCATGGCGAGTGCCGACTCGGCAGGCGTGTTGAGTCCATAGGCAGGATAGACATCCATGCGGCCATTGGCTGTAACCTGCAGGTTGGCCTGGTCGCGGGCATCGAGCTTGCTGCCGAAATAGAGATACTTGGCGGTCTGCCCGTTCTCCACATCAAGCACGAGCGACATGCCCTTGGTATTTACCGACACCTGTTCGGCCATTGCCGGCATGGCAGCGGTAAGCATCAGAAGAGCTAATGACTTTATCTTCATAAGGTAAGAAAATGTTTTGTTTGTCAGTTTATAGTTATTTCGGTTGCAAAAATACGAATTATCCTACACTTTGCCACATACTTTATTGCTCATTCTTTGTCTCTACCCGACAAGGCAATGGATGAGCACAAAAAAGGGTGTGCCATTATGTATGACACACCCCTTAACTGAATAAGCGATATTGTTGTTGTTAGAAAGAATACATCTTACCAGGGATACTTGCCTTCGTTGGCACCCTTTATCAGTCCGTCTACGATGGCCTGCTTCTTTACAGAACCATTGGTACGGTTGATGATGGAGCCTGTCTCCCAGTAGAAGGGCACGCAACCGTTGTTCTTCGCAACCTTAGCCACGTACTCTCCGTAATAAGCCACCGACTTCTCGTGCTCTGCCTGGTTTTCTGCCAGGTTGCGGAGTGTTGCGGAGAACTCGCCCAGGATAACGGGGATACCGTTGTCGACATACTTCGCCTTCATCTTTGCCATCTGTGCGTCTACCCAAGCCTCGGCATAGTTGTCGGGAGTATTGCGGTCGCTGCCGCTCACCTTGTTGTCCTTGCCCCAGAAGTAGTACATCTTGCCCCAACCGGCATCTTCTGACATGAGGGCAAACTGATATGGCTCATAGAAGTGGGCCTCTACCATCATGCGGTCGGCCACCTGGTCGGTAGGCAGGGAGGTCTGGTAATCGTAGATATCTGAGATGCTCACGCCCAAACCCGGCATGATGAGTGTACGCTTGGCATTGTTGCCGCCAGTGGCACGCACGGCGTCGATCATGGTCTGCTCGTACTTGATGACACGGGCAATGGCAGTGGCATCGGTCTTCCACGACTTGCCGCCAGAAGAAGTCTCGTTCATACCCGGCTCGTTGCAGGCAGCGAAGAGCAAGTGCTCGTCAAACTCGTTGAAGTTGTTGGCTATCTGTGTCCAGATGGCATTCTGCTCGGCATCGATGTCAGCCTCCTTGGAAGCATCGAAGATGTTGTCCTCGAGCCATCCGCCGTCCCAGTGGGCGTTGAGGACAACGTACATGTCGTTCTTCACGCACCATGTCACCACTTCCTTTACGCGCTGTATCCACTCGGTATCAATCTTGTAAGTATTCTTGTCGGAGAGGTGGCTGTTCCATGCACAGGGGATGCGCACGGCATTGAAGCCGGCTGTCTTGAGACCATTGATGTATGTCTCGTTCACCTTTACGCCGCCCCATGAAGCTTCGCCCTCGGTACACTCCATCGTGTTTCCGATGTTGATACCTATCTTGATGAGTGAGGCGAGTTCCTTGGCACTGTGTGTCATGCCTGCATCAGGAGTAACACTGCCCGACTTGCTACGGATAACGGTAACGTCCTTGCGGCTGTAGCCCTGTATGATGCGGACAGTGGCAAGGGTATCTGCATCCTCTGACTCCGCAGCACTGACGGTAACATCGAAGTTGTAGGTACCGCCGGCATTGTCCTTATATGCCACCTTGCACCAGTCTGTACCGGCAATGACGGTGGCTGTGGGCTGTGCATTGGCCTGCACATTGACTGTCTGTGTACCGCCGGCAGCTCCGAATGTCAACTCCGGGTTAAGCACCCTGAAGTTGGGTTCCTCATAGTCCTTGTCGGTATTGGAGCAGGCTGAGAAAGCCAGTCCGCTTACCACACTCATGAGGAAAAGGATAAAAAACTTTATTTTCTTCATTTCTTTTCTGTGTTTGGTTATATGTTAGGAAGAAGATAAGGGGGGAGGCTGCCCCCTTAACTTCTTGTTCTATTACCACTGTGGCTCTGCGAAGAGACTATGAACGGTGAACTTGGTCTCCATGGACTGGCTAAATGCCAAGCTCTTCATCACGTCGCCCTCTGGTGTACCGAAGGCACAACCTTTAGTCTTGGTGGCTCCATAGCAGTTCCACAACTCCAGGCGATACTTGGGATCCTCGTTGGTATCGATCACCATTGACTTGTCATAGCTTACCGACTGACCGTCGAGCAAGAGGGCATCGAGTGTGGCATGTGTACCGGGGAAGAAGCGGTAGAGGTCGGCTATCTCGATGAAGGTCATGATAGAACCGCCAGCTTGGTCGGTACTCAGGTAGGTGATGTCGAACTCATTGTTCGTGATGGAGTATTTGCCGTTGTTCTTCTGCACTTCCAAGGTAGCTCCTTCATTGTAGCCCCATGTGCCACCCCAACCCGAGTTGATGGTGACGAGGTTAGGAGTATACACGCCTGTACCGTCGCTTGAGTTGGACACCACGGTAAAGGTTACCTCGAAGGTGCTGTTGAATGCAAGCGCAGTCTCGTTGGTGGTCTCGCCGCCGCCCTTGTGGAACGGTGTGTCAGCCAAGCCATTCCAACCGTCGTTGTGGCCGCAGCCCCAGATATTTGCCATCTCTACACGATAGTTGCCGTTGCCTTCCAGGTCGCCATAGAAGAACTTGCTGGCATCAAACTTCACCTCCTTGCCGTCTGCCTTGATGGCATCGATGCGTACGAAGGCGTTGGGATAACTCTTGCAGTAGTCTACAATGTCGAGGACATATACCTGTCCGTTGGTACGGGGATACTGGGTATTGAAGGTTACGGTGTACTGCTTCAAACCGGCATCGCCACCCAGCACATTGACTGTGGCTGAGTTCCATGCGTCGGGGGCATCATTGCTGTTGCCATAGCAGGTAAGTTTCGCGGTGAAACCGTTCTTCACATCGCCAGTAACATAGTTGATGCTCTCAAACTGTCCGTCGCTGGCACGGTAAACGCCCATCTGCATGCTCTCGTCTGTCAAAGACAAGATGCGGAGGTCTACATTCTTCGTTTCGTTGATAGCTCCGATGAAGTTGGCAGGTATCAGTGGCTGAATGCTCAGCTTCACGGTCTTGTTCTTCTCGTCTACGGTATAAGTGCCCTCTGTGTCCTGGAACGTGCCGTCGGCACCGTCGGCACCTGCTATGTACTGGTGTACACTTACTGTACCGTCCTCGTTGAAGGTCATGGTACCCTGGCAGTTCTTGGCGTCGTCGCCCACTACCCAAGAGTTACCTGCGAAGTCGGGAGCCCAGCACCAGCTATTGCCCACAACGGGCTGGTTGTTGGTAACAGTAGCCCACGAATCGTCTGATCCGTAGTAGTAGACCGGTCCGTCAAAGAGATAGTGAGAACCGTCTGCACGGAGGTCGATTTCCCAAGTCTTGCCGATGAGCTTGCTCTTGTCGAACTTCACGTTCTTGGCAACAGACACAGGACGGATAGCGAGTGCCTGGTATACAGGAGTGGTGGTGCGACGAGATGCGTTCTGGTCGAAGCTATATGCCATCGCCATTTTGCTGTCGCTGGCATTGATAGAACCAGAGAGATAGTATCCATACACGCCCTCACCGGTAATGGTGCTCTGTGTACGTGTACCTGCTGCAGGCAGGAAGATAGAGTTGCCGTTAGGACCTGTGAGCTTGTAACCGGCGACGCCGTCCTGCTCTGTCCATTCTTTCTCACACTCGGTGAAGAGTTCTTCAAACTCTGCGATGGTAGGCATGGTTACCCATGAACCGTATACCTTGTTGGCTACGTCGCGGTCGGTCTTGTAGATGTCGGCAGAAGCGTAGTTGTCCAAGTCGATGGAGGTCTGGAAACCTGTCATGTCGCCGAAGCCAAAGAGTCCACCGAGTTCGGTTTCCTTAGAAGCACCCACGTTGTACTTAGCCCACTTGGTAGAGAGACCAAGGTCTACGAGGTCGTTGTCGGGGTCGAAATCAGATGCAGGGGTAGTAAAGGTGCGGTCCTCGCCATACACTGTACCATTGCCCAAGTCGAGGTAAGCGGTATAATGATAGGTGGTGTTGGGGAGCAGACCTTCTGCCTTGACAGTATAGTTGTCGTTGATGCCCTCTGCCACGATGCGCACACCGGCACGCACATTCTCTGTGCCTTCTGCACCGGAGATGACGATACCGCTTACAGCCTGGGAGGGAGCCAACTGCAGGCTACCGGTAAGGACGGCAGAATTGGCTGTCAGGTCCTTTGCCTCGCCGGTAATCGCCTTGGCGTCGGTCATGATGGCACTCTGCACGCCACCCTTGTATGTTACCCTACCCTGCAGGGTTACATAAGCCTGGTAGTAAACCACGGTGCCGGGCATGCCGGTGATGGTGGCCTGGAATTCGCTGTTGCCTGTAGCGACAATCTTCTCGCTCAAGTTTGTCTCGCTACTGCCGTAATAGAAGCCTGTAGCATAAGAGCTGGCCGACTGGCTTTCCAGTCCCTTTACCGTACCGTGGAATGTAGCTGAATTAGCGGTGACATCAGCCGACCCTGTACTCACCGACGAATCGGTGAGCAGAGGGTTTGAGTTGATAGAATAATCGTCACCATCGCTACAGCTCGCCATGAAGAGCGTCATGACGAAAGCCATAATTCCGTATAATATCTTATTCTTCATAAGTTGTTGCTGTTAAAGTTATTGAATGGTGCAGGATACTATCTCGATATTGACATTGTCGAGGTCAGCGCCGCTTGGCCATGAACCTGCTGCGTAGCCGTCCATCTGGATGGAGAGGTCGAGACAGGTGGAAGTGAAGGTCTGCGTAGCACCCGTGGTGTTGGTCAGGCTGACGGTGGTCTCGCCGTTGGTATTGACGGTTACAGCATCATCGAGATCGAAGCAGTTGGGTTCCCAGGTCATCTTGATATTGTTGTCGATGAGGGCGCACTTAGGTGTCTTGTCCCATGTCACGCCGTTAATCTTGAACACTACAGTGATGGTCTGGTTCTTCTTCAGCTTCACTGACTTCACATCCTGGAAGATTCCCTTGCCGTCTGCACCATAATGGTGGAAGGCGAGACGCAGGCAACTGTTCTCTATCCACATGATGCCCTCGTTGTGCATGACGGAGGTGTCGAGTGCCACCTTGGTGGGACCGGTCTGTCCGCCAGATATCTTCTTGTAAGCCAACTTGGCAACGAGGAAGGAGTTGACGTAATGGTTCTCGTCTGTTGCCTCGGGAATACCGATGGTGACGTACTGGTCGTCGGCTGAGTTGTCAAGGATATAGAACTCCTTACCCTTCAGTGCGATGGTGCGCTTGTCGCCTGTAACGCTGAAGATGCTTATCTCCTTGCTGAAGGTCATGGTGTTCTCGGTAATGTCCACCGTACCGGTTACATCGCCACACTCGAATGTGTAACCGCCGTCAGACTTCTTGTTGATGGTCAGTTCGAAGGCATCGAGCGCCTTGTCGTCGAGGGCAGGTGCCCATGTAGTGTTGTAGTTGCCGCCGATAACATTCTCCCACTTAGCCACGTTGGGTGAACCGTTCCACCACATGAAGTCGTAAGGTGTCTCGGTGTCGAGGTTGAAGGTCATCTTGTTGCCCACATACTTGTCGCCGTTGATATCGGCGGTGAAGAGATCGGTATGGATGTTCTCGAAGGTTGGCATCACGGGTTTCACATTCTCTATCAGATCCTGGTCTTCCTTAGGGATACACTCACCCTTGGTCTTGATGACATCCTCTGAAACGAAGTTCCATATGATGTACCAGTTGCCCTCCGAGTTGGTACGCTTGGTAACAAGCTGCAACAGGTAAGGAGTCAGCTCTACAATCTGGATGTCCTGTGTGTAGTTGGAACATACCTCGTCGAAGCCGGTATTGTGCATGGCGTAGCAGTCGGTGAAGGAGATGGTAGGCTTGGTCTTGTCGGTGAGGTTCATGTTGAACTTACCCACCATGTTGCTGCCTGTACTGGCACCCTTCTTGCCGCTCTCGCCACGGTACATGGTAGCCACACAACCATTCTTGGCATCCATGCTGAATGTCATGTAAGAGTCCATGTAGGCGTCATCCTCAGGAATAAGCCAGCTCTGGAATCCGGGATCCCAGTTGGGTTTCCAGTTCTCTGAACCGAAGTAGATGTCCTTGTAGACAGCGTTAGCTTCCTCGTCGGCAGTAAAGCCCTCGCCGTCACCATCCGGGTCGTAAGGAGAGCAATACATCACAGGAGCGGTGCATCGACCGATGCCGTAGTCACCGTCGCAGGGATACCACTTCTTGCTGACACCCGAAGAGAGGGTGGCTGCATCGGGCAGCGCATCACCCGTCTTGTAGTCCTTGTCGGCCAAGAGGAACCACTTGTTGTCGCTCAGGAGCGAGAAGTCGTTCTGCGCCAAGGTAAACTTGTAGGGATCGCCATAGACGATACCGCCGGGAGTCTCTACACCGAAGGTCACCTCGTAATCGCCTGCGAAAGGCAACTCCACGGTGAGCGACTGTTCCTCCGAACGTCCTGAGGGTGTAACCCACAGCGGCGTACAACCGGACACCTTCGATTCCAGCTTAACCACGTTACCTGTAATGGTAACGGTATAAGCCTTCCCCTCCACCAAATCTTCGGGGGAGTAGGTCTTCTTGCCGAAGCTGAAGTCCTCGGGCGAACAAGACGCCATCAGGAACATAACCAAGGCGGCAAGAAGCGTAAATATATGATTATGGATTTTCATATCTTCTTATCATTAATAAGTTATACTATTTTTACCAACCAGCATTCTGTGTCAGCACATTGCCAGACAGCGTAATCTGGGTATTGGGTATCTGCATCAATCCCTTCTTCTTGGTAAAGTTTTCCTGACTGAAGGAAGTGGTGGCGTCCACACCGCCGTTCTTTACCTTGGCACCGTTCTGTGCCTGGGCAATGGCACGGGCAGCATAGGCTCCGTCCTTCTCGTAACGCATCAGGTCCCAATAGTGTATTCCCTCGAATGCAAATTCGATGGCACGCTCCTTGCGGATGTTCTCGATGCTGTAGTCTTCAGGGGAAAGTCCCACACGGGCACGCACTCTGTTCAGTCCGTCGGCAGTCTCAGTCAACTCAGACTGCATCAGGAGCACATCGGCGAAACGGATAACCGTCCAGTCCTGGTAATAGGTTATGTTCTGGTGTGCTGCGCCCAACTTGAATGCAACCTCCTGGCGGATACCGTCAGAGAAGCACATCGGCGCATACTTGCGGGTATAGTAGCCGGTATATTCATAGCTGTCCGACTCGTCTGCAGTAAAGCCAGCATCGGTGCTATTCCATACACAGGCAGAGAAACGCGGGTCGTAGCCGTATTGCGTCACGAAATAAGGAGTGACGGAGCAGGCACCCCAACCGCTGGAGATATGGATAGAAGAAGCGCACTTGTTACGCGGACCGAGATATACGGAGAAAGTGTTACCGTCGCTGTTACCGTTATAGTCGTGTGTGGTGTTGAACTTCAGGTTCAGCACAATCTCCTTGGAAAGGTTGCCCTGTCCCGAGCGCCAAGTACTTCCATCATACCATTTGCCCGAATAGCTTGTCTCCCAAGCATATTTTGTTTCGTCGCCCGACTTTGTGATAGTCTCGGAAGTGATGTCTGAAGAAGGCATCCACAAGTCCTTGTAGTTCGGCTCCAAATCGTAGTCTTTATTGTTTGCCACATCGTTGATGGCAGCAATAGCCTCAGCCTTGGTGCAGGCAGGATGTTCCTCGCCATAGTAACCAGTATAGTAAAGGTACGCGCGCGCAAGGAGTGCTTCGGCAGCATACTTGGTGATACGGCCGTCGGTGCTGTTGCGGTTGTCAGCAGGATATGCGTTAGCCGGAATATGGGAGGCAGCATACTTCAGGTCGTCGAAGATAGCCTGGTAAACCTGCTTAACCGGTGTACGGGGAATGTTGTCCTCAGAAGGTTCGAGCAGCAAAGGCACATCGCCGAAGAGACGGGCCAGGTCGAAGTAAAGGATGGCACGGATGGTGCGTGCCTCTCCAATGATGCGGCCCTGCGTTTGAGTATCATTGTTCCATTTTATCTTGCCGTCTGCATCGGCCTTTATCAACTCATTGCAGCGGAAGATGCCTGCATAGTAGTTCGTCCAGTCGGTATTGAAGAGGTCGTTGTACGAGGGTGCAATACCGAGGTCGAACTGGTCTATCACGTTGTTGTTCCTGGCATCGGAAAGCCCCAGTCCACCGAAAGCCTGCTCGGAGGCAAACTCGGCAGTGAGGTATATTCCGACGCCCGCGTCGCTGATGGTACGCTGCCAACCGTCGTAACAGCCCACCAAGTCCATCTCGGCCGACTCAGCATTGCTGTAGGCGGTTTCCGAGTTAAGGTCGGTCTTGGATGAGGTATCGAGGAAATCGTCGCATGATGTCAGGCTCAATGCCGACAACATCAATGCGCTCATCAATATATGTTTTCTTTTCATGTCGCTTTCAATTTAATAATTAGAATGCCAGGTTTACACCTACGATGAAAGTACGTGGGTGTGGATAGTAACCCATGTCGACACCAGAGACCCATGAATCGCTGCTGTTGCCGTCTGTACCGTTGAATGAACCGATTTCGGGATCCATACCGTCATACTTGGTAAGGGTGAAGAGGTTCTGTACCTGGAAGTAGAGGCGCAACTTGGAGAGTCCCTTCCATGCGATGAGCTTCTTGAAGTCGTAGCCGAAGGTGAGGTTCTGGAGGCGGATGTAGTCACCGTCCTGCAGATAGAGGTCGGAGAACAACCAGTTACCCACGTCACCGTATGTCACACGTGGTATCTCGTTGCTTGTACCCTCGCCTGTCCAGCGGTTGAGGATGCGGCGGCTGTAGTTGCCCTGTGCCGAACTGGGGTCGCGGTAAGACTGTGCAATCTTGAAACCGGCAGCTCCTGTAAAGTTGGCACTCAGATCAAAGCCCTTCCAACCGAGGTTCAAATTGAAACCGAATGTGTATTTTGGAAGACCGTTACCAAGGTCTACCTTGTCGTCTGCATTGATGACACCGTCGTGATTGATGTCTACATACTTCACGTCACCAGGCTGTACATTACTCTGCATCACACCGTTACCGGCTGCTATCCAGTCGTTGATTTCCTGCTGGTTCTGGAAGATGCCTGCTGTTCTGTAGCCCCAGAAGTAACCGATGGCATGTCCGTTCTCTGCACGGTAGAACTCCTCGGCGTTCTGGTAAATCTGGTTGGTGGCACCGTGTATGATTCCGTCTTCTGTTGGGATGGAACCTACCTCGTTGTGGTTGTATGCGAAGTTGGCACCTACGCTGTAGACGAAGTCCTTGCCTATCTGGTCGTTCCATGAGAGGCCTACCTCGATACCCTTGTTCTTCACGTCACCGCCGTTGATGATAGGACCTGACGTACCTGCTGTAGCCAATACAGGAGCCTGTACGAGCCAGTCCTTGGTGTTCTTGATGTATCCGTCAAGAGTAAGCGAGAGGCGCTGGCGCAGGAAACGGGCGTCGATACCCACGTTGTACTGCTCTGAAGTTTCCCACTTTACGCCCTCGTTGGCAAGACGGCTGGTGTATGCACCTGTCGACCAACCCTCCTGTCCACCGGTAGTACCGAAGTTGTAGTTGGCGTAGGTGGTTGTAACAGGAGCCAAGTACTGGTAGCAGTTGATGTTGGCGTTACCCACCTGACCCCAAGAGAGACGGAGCTTCAGGAAGTCGAGCCAAGAAGCGGTCTTCTTCATGAAATCTTCCTCTGTCAAGGTCCAACCTGCAGAAACTGAGGGGAAGTAACCCCAACGGTGTCCCTTGGCAAACTTAGAGGAACCGTCGGCACGGACGGTAGCGTTCACCATATAACGGTCTTTCCAAGACCATCCCAAACGTCCGAAGAATGACTGGCCGCGGGTAGAGTTGTATGGACCACCGTTAACGGTCTTGTTCTGTGTACCGTTGGTATTGGTAAGATAAGCGTGCTCCCAGTCGTTGAAACCAGCGATAAGTCCGGTATTGCTGCCACCGGTAGACTCACCGTCATACTTGCTGGTCTCGCTACCGATCAAGGCTGTGATATGATGCTCCTTGGCAAGGTCGAACTCATAGGCGAGCGTATTGGTCCATACCAATGAAAGGCCATTGCCGTGGCTCTGGCTCACCTTCGACTCGGTATTACCGCTCTGGGGAGTAAACTTGTATACGGGAGTATAAGACCTGTAGTCGGACGCACCATAGTTCACAGCGAAGACGGTACGGAACTTCAGGTTCTTGATAGGTTCTATTTGCAGATAGACATTGGCGTCAAGCGTACCGCTTCTGCTGCGGTTGTTGCTGTTCATCATCATGTTGCCGTATGGGTTGCCGTCGTTGACATTCCAGTCGGAATCAACGGTAGAGTTGTAGTTGCCGTTGGCATCGTATACGGGGATAATGGGAGATGCAGAGAATGCGCTGCGCAGGTTGTTGTTGTAGATGTTACCAGTGTTCATACCGCGGCTGTCCTTGTACACAAAACCGATGTGCTCGCCAATGGTAATGAGGCCGTTGAACATCTTGTGCTCTGAATTGGCACGGAGGTTATACCTCTTATAATAAGATACGTCAGAACCGCCGATAAGACCGTCCTGGCCTGTGTAACCGCCGGAGATAGAATAGGTAGAGGTCTTGCCGCCACCTGTAAATGCCAAGCTGTGACTGGTGGTCAAGGCGCCGTTGTCTACAGCCTCGTCTATCCAGTCGGTATTGTACACGTTGCCGTTGACATCACGGATAGAGTTGAGCGAAGTCCAGTCTACGGGCGACATACCCGAGTTGAGACGTGCCTCGTCCATGATCTGCATGTACTGGGTGGAGTTGAGCATGTTGAACTTGCGGGCAAGGGTCTGCCAACCTACATATCCGTCGTAGGTAATCTTGCTGGTTCCTTCCTTGCCGCCCTTGGTAGTAACGAGCACAACACCGTTGGCGGCCTGTGCACCATAGATGGCGGCAGAGGCTGCGTCCTTCAATACGTCGATGCTCTCGATGTCGGCAGGGTTGAGGGTAGTAATGTCACCAGCCACACCGTCGATGAGGTAAAGAGGCTGTGAGTTGCCCACGGTACCCAAACCACGGATGGTTACACTCATGCTGGCACCTGGCTGACCAGAGGTGGAAACGATGTTGACACCAGGAGTCTGGCCCTGCATGGCTGTAAGGGGGTTGGTGGTGTTGAGCTTGGCGATGTCGTCACCCTTCAACTGAACGGTAGCACCGGTCACCAACTTCTTTTTCTGTACTCCGTATCCCACAACGACCACCTCGTCAAGCGAGTGCTTGTCTTCCTGTAGGACGATGCTCAATGCTGCCCCTCCACTTTGGGCAACCTTGACTTTCTGGGTTACGAAACCCAGATAAGATACTTCGAGAGTCTGTCCGGCTGTGGCCGCTACACTGAAGTTACCGTCAAAGTCGGTAACAACACCTGTAGTAGTACCCAGAACCTTTACGCTGGCACCTATCAGCGGTTCGTTGTCCGAACCGGAGATTACCGTACCCGTAACATTCTGAGCATTGAGGACACCCGCTCCGATTCCTAACATTGCCTGGAAAGCCAACATGAGGGCTACCAAAGCAACCTTGCAGAGCGTATGACTCTGGCAGAATTTTAGAGATGCTTTTCTCATAATTACTTTAGGTTTTTATTAATATAAAATAGGTGTGTTTTCGAAAAGTGAATAGGTCTCTTTAGGTTTACACGTCTTTTAACGTGGCAAAGATACTGCATATTTTGTCCGAAAGACGTATTATTTGGTTAATTTGATAGGTACAAAATGTTACAATGGCGTTATTTCCTTGTTGAAGCACCATTATCGGCGCCCTCTTTGCCCCGATAATTCATGGAACAAGCCGCCCCATACAGTAACGATAAAGATTTTAAGATATGAACAGTCAGTAGCACATAGCAGAAAGAAAAAAGGCAAGTTACAAAAGACGCTGCGGAGTTTATGACAATATAATAGACAGATAATGCAGTTGCCATTACAGGGCGTTGCTAAATGTGCGGGTACGAATATCCCCAGGGTGTTGCCCTGGACTATGTGCAATTGGGCCTTCAGCCCGCTTCGAGCCAGTAACCGTTGGTTCACAGCCCGCAGTGGTAACCATAGGAGGTGCAGCGCCCCGAAGGGAGCTGCATAAGAGGTTACTCCCTGTGGTATTCCATCAAGCCTTCCATGGGCGAAGCAAGCACCTTATGCATCTGGAAGCAGCCATCCTGAAGAAAGAACGGTTCGTAATAAGGACGGAAATGATACGCCACACTGCCTATGAGTCCTAAAGGCATCTGGCGGGTGCCTGCCTGCGGTTGCCACACGCCACGATTGCTATATATATTATATAAGGTGTAAATCCGGTCATGGAAGGCGGCAAACACATCCATTATGGATTTCTTCAACAACAAACGTGCTGCAGCAAGAGAGGCGTCCGCCGAAACGTCTTCCGCTGCCTGCAGCTGTTGTAAGGCAAAGGGAGCAAGCGACGCCAAGAAGCGGTTGGCATAAGGTTCACGGTACACCTTATTTATAATAGCAGGCAGTTCAAGCCCGGTCTGCTCCGTGAAGAGAGACTGCAAGGGGAAAGCCTCGGGACAGGTAAAGAGCAAACGGACAAGGCGTTTGCCTATCTCTACCCCACTGCCCTCATCTCCGATAATATATCCCAGACAGGGAAGTCCAGGAATGAGATTCGCCCCGTCATAAAAGCAACAGTTGGAACCTGTACCGAGTATGGCAGCCATGCCCTGCCCCTTCCCGAAGAGGGCACGCGCCGCACCGAGCATGTCGCTCTCGGCATGTACATCCGTACAACCGAGTGCGCGCTTCAGCACATTCTCCATACGTTCCTTCACACTTGGGATAACCCCGCTGCCATAGAAATGGACGGTTGTGGGCTGGCACGGCAAATGGAGTTGGTCACGTAACACCTGCTCCAGTTCTTCATCGGAAAGGATGACAGGACTCAATCCTGCCGTTTTCTGGCGCAAGAGCACTTCCCCCTTGTCACCCATCAGTACCCAGTCGGCCTTTGTACCGCCACTGTCACAAAGTAGTATGTTCGTCATTTGCTCTATAATTATGTATCAACTTCCGGAAGTTCCAGAAGAAAGGAAGTTACAAGAGTTAAGTAAGATGCAAAAGTAATCATTTTATCTCTTACCACGGCATCCCCAAAGGCATTAATGTAAAAAAGGCATGGTTATTTTTGCTTTTTCCTTGCTTTTTAGTAACTTTGCACACAAATTGTAATGGAAACAACGATGAAAAAAAAGCTATTCCTCCTCTTTATACTCCTCATGGCAGTATTCGCTCCAGGACACGCCGTGCTGAAGGAGGCCAACCTCGATACCACGCTCTACATGCTGCGTACCGAGCTGACACAGTACCACCTCGAGTTTGAGAAACAGAACAAAGAGGCCAAACAACAACAGCAGGCACTCATAGAAGACCTGCTGAACATCATGAAACAGGCCGACCAGAACTCGCTGATGCTCTACTCGCAGAGGAGCGGCTACATCTTCGACATGACATACGCATGCCACGAGGCTACGGAACAATTCCATAAGTTCAAGTCGAAGGCGGCGCCTTTCCGTACCATGATAGACAAGAACAACATGGAGGTGGCGCGTTTCGACTCGCTTATCAACTACCTCTACGGCATGAACACCATGTTCATGAGCGAAGGGGCACAGATCAACCGCAACGTGGACCTTACACTCGCCGTCAACATCAGACGCCAGCTGATAGAGAAGCAGCAGCAACTGCAGGAATACATACGCGCCTACACAATGACAGAGAAGAAGCTGAAGGCGCTCAACGACTATGCCAACCTGCGCTATAACGACATACAGACGAGCATCTTCAACAACGGCGGCGAAAACTACCTGAAGATTCTCTCCAACCTGAAAACGAACGTACGCGATGCACAACTATCTGTCAGCGAGAAATATAGGCCTGCACCGGGCATGATGTCGCAGTGGGACGTGCGCATCATCGGTTTCCTCTTCGGTATCATCATTTTCTACGGACTCATTTCCGTCTTCATCAACCTGCTTACCATACGCGTTATCGTAACCAAGCTGATAAAGAAAGGACTCTTCGAGAAGATAAAGGACAGCTTCATGGCGAAACGCCCTTGCATCATCATGGCAATGACCGTCGTCACCTTTGCCATCATTCTCGGTATCATACGCGTGTCGGCACACCAGAACTTCATCATCATGGCGTGCGGTCTGCTCGTGGAGTTTGCATGGCTCATTGGTGTAATCCTCATCTCGCTGTTGCTGCGTGTGGGCAACGACCAGATAAAGAACGCCTTCCGCATCTACTCGCCGCTCATGCTGGTGGGATTCATCGTTATCACGTTCCGTATCATCCTGATACCCAACGACCTGGTAAACCTTATCTTCCCCCCTATCCTGCTCGTATGCTTCTTCTGGCAGTGGAACGTTATCAAGCGCCAGAACAAGAAAGTGCCACGCAACGACATGATATACACATGGGTATCGCTCATCGTATTCGTGGTAAGTGCCGTCTGCTCATGGATAGGATTCACACTGCTCGCCGTACAGATCATCATCTGGTGGATGATGCAGCTTGCCTGCATCCTCAGTATCACCTGTATCAAGGACTGGCTCGTCGTATATTCTGAGCGCAAAAACCTGAAGGACAAGGCGATAACAGATAAATGGGGCTTCCGTTTCATCAACAAGGTGATGCTGCCCGTGGCAGGTGTCATCTCGTTCATCCTCGCCATATACTGGGCTGCTGACGTGTTCAACATGAGCGACACTACATGGCAGATATTCAACAAGGAGTACATCAAGACGAGCAACTTCACCGCATCGCTCTACACTGTGAGCATGGTGGCATGTCTCTACTTCCTGTTCAACTACATAAACATCACTACCAACGACGTACTGCGCCACCACTTCGAGAAACAGGACCCGTTGACAGCAGCCTCGAAGATAGTGATGTGCAAGAACGTGCTGCAGGTCATCATCTGGGGTACCTGGATTATGGTGTCCCTCTCCGTATTCAATGTAGGAAAGTCGTGGTTGCTCGCCATCTTCGCCGGTCTGTCCACGGGTCTCGGTTTCGCCTCGAAGGACATTCTGGAGAATATCTATTACGGCATCTCGCTCATGATGGGACGCGTAAAGGTGGGCGACTACATCGTCTGCGACGGCACACGAGGAAAGGTGAGCAGCATCAGCTATACATCTACCATGCTGGAGGCTACGGACGGTTCGGTCATCGCCTTCCAGAACTCACAGCTCTTCTCCAAGAACTACAAGAACATGACACGCAACCACGGCTACGAGCTTGACATACTGGAGGTTGGCGTAGCATATGGTTCGAACATCAAGGAGGTGAAACGCATCCTGATAGAGGAGTTGAGCAAACTGGACTGCATCTACCACGAGAAGCCCGTGCGCATCGTACTGAAGAGCTTCGACGACAGTTGCATCACACTCAAGGTATTGGTATGGGTAAACGTGCTGACACAGTATGCCGACGACGGCATCATCATGGAGTGCATCTATGACACGCTGAACGAGCACGGCATAGAGATTCCGTTCCCGCAGCGCGAGATTACCATCAAGAATGCAACTGCTCCCGAGACCTCTGAGAAGGAATAAGTCACTGACGGAGTAACGATAGAAAAACAAGTTGGTAAACTTCCACTTCAATATTACAGGTCAAGAATTGGAGAATTAAAGAATTTCCCAAATGTCTTGAAAACATTGAATTACGGGAAGTCTTGACGGTCAAGCCGTAGAAGGCACAGCGGCCTCACTGTACCATCAAAATATGGGTACGCCGAGGATGCCGTACCTCGTAATAGAGGCAACCATGTAGAGACTGAACAAAAAATAAACGATGCGTGGCTTTTAAGTACACGCCTGTCATACATTATAAATCACACAAAATGCCAACATTCATAGCAGGCCCCTGCGTCATAGAGTCGGCTGAACTATTGGAGACTGTGGCCAGCGAACTGGTACGCATCAACGAAAAACTCGGCACGGACATCATCTTCAAGGCTTCGTTCGACAAGGCCAACCGTACCAGCATACGCTCCTTCCGCGGACCGGGACTGGAGAAGGGACTACAGATGCTCAGCGACATCAAGAGCAAGTATGGACTGCGTATCACAACTGACATACACGAGAGCCACCAGGCAGAAGCAGCAGGCGAGGTATGCGACATACTGCAGATTCCCGCCTTTCTGTGCCGACAGACCGACCTGCTGGTAGCAGCTGCCAAGACAGGAAAGGTAGTGAACATCAAGAAGGCACAGTTCCTGAGCGGTAAGGACATGCGCTACCCTGTGGAGAAAGCCATGGACAGTGGTGCCAAGGAAGTGTGGCTCACCGAAAGGGGCAACTGTTTCGGATACAACAACCTCGTGGTAGACTTCCGCAACATTCCCGACATGAAGGAGATTGTACCCACCGTCATCATGGACTGTACGCACAGTGTGCAACGCCCCAGCGCAGGCGACGGAAAGACAGTAGGCGACCGTAAGTTTGTACCAGCCATGGCTATGGCCGCTAAGGCTTTCGGAGCCACCGGATACTTCTTCGAGGTACACCCCGACCCGGAAAAGGGACTTTCGGACGCTGCCAACATGCTGGAACTGCACAAGTTAGAAGAACTCATAGCACATCTTACAAAATGAGAGAAAAAGAAGATAATGTGCGCGCTTGGGGAGAAAAAGCCTTAAGAGAGGAAGCACAGGCCATCCTCGACCAGATACCCACTCTTGACGACAACTTCGAAAGAGCCGTCGACATGATGTACCACTGCCAGGGTAAGATTATCGTAACAGGTGTGGGAAAGAGCGGTCATGTCGGCGCCAAGATAGCAGCCACACTGGCCTCTACCGGTACACCTGCTTTCTTTATCAATCCGCTTGACGTGTATCACGGCGACTTGGGCGTGATGACAGACAAAGACGTGGTACTCGCACTCAGCAACAGCGGACAGACCGACGAACTGTTGCGCTTCATCCCCATGGTGCTGCACATGAACGTGCCCCTTATATCCATTACGGGCAATGCCAACTCGCTGCTGGCAAAATACTCCGACTTCCACATCACTGTGAAGGTAAAGAAGGAAGCGTGCCCTCTTAACCTTGCCCCCACCAGTAGCACCACCGCCGCACTGGCAATGGGCGACGCACTGGCTATCGCACTCATGCAGGTAAGGAATTTCCAGCCGCGCGACTTCGCACAGTTCCATCCCGGTGGCGAACTGGGCAAGCGCTTGCTTACCACCGCCGAGGATGTGATGCGCCACGACAACCTGCCTGTCATACCGAAGGAGATGCACCTCGGCGAGGCTATTATTGAGGTGAGCAAGGGCAAACTGGGACTGGGCGTATCGGTAGACAAGGACAACCGTGTCATCGGACTCATTACCGACGGCGACATACGACGTGCCATGGAGAAATGGCAGGCTCAGTTCTTCGACAAGACCGTGAACGACATCATGACGACCTCGCCTAAGACAGTACTCCCCACTACCAAGATTACGGAAATACTGAAGGTGATGCACAAGAACAAAGTTCACACTGTTCTCGTGGTGGACAAAGACAACCATCTCAAAGGCATCGTAGACCACTATGCCTGCATGATTTAAAGGAAATGGATTCTAAATGAACATTAATGAACACATTATATAAGGTAGGAAAAACATTCAGACAAGCACGGTATATGCTCGTGCTCTTGGCAACATCGTACGCTTGCCTGTGCAGTGCGCAGACAAGCGACTCGCTGATAGTGAGTCAACTGCGCAGCAAGGGCATCCGTTTTTCACACAACAACTCGGTTACGCTGCTTACCAACGGACAGGCTAAGTTTGACGACCTCTTCCAGGCAGTACGACAGGCAAAGAGCAGCATACACCTGGAATACTTCAACTTCCGTAACGACAGCATCGCCTCCCTACTCTTCGACCTGCTGGCACAGAAAGCCAAGGAGGGTGTAAAGGTACGCGCCCTCTACGACGGCTTCGGCAACAGTTCGAACAACCGCCCGCTCAAGGCTAAGCACCTCAAGCAGATACGTGCCAACGGCATAGAGATATATGAGTTCAAGCCACTGAAGTTTCCGTGGTTTCATGCCATCTTCAACCGCGACCACCGCAAGATTGTGGTCATAGACGGACAGATAGCCTACACGGGAGGCATGAACGTCGCAGACTACTACATAAAAGGTACAGAGGTGGTAGGTTCGTGGAACGACATGCACTGCCGCATAGACGGCGACGAGGTGAACACCCTGCAGGCCATCTTCCTGAAGATGTGGAACAAGGTGAGCGGACAGAATGTACACGGAGCAGAGTATTTCCGTGCCAAGAAGCAGGACTACCTGGTAGAGGGACTCAAACCCGACACTTCTGCCACAGCCTACCACAAGATGGTGGGTATCATCAACCGCGAGCCGCATATTTCCAAGGACATTATACGCTACTTCTACGTTAACGCCATCAACGATGCCAAGGACAGCATCAAGATTATCAGCCCCTACTTCACCCTGAGCCACAAACTGAAAAAGGCTCTGAAGAATGCGGCGAAGCGTGGCGTAAAGGTGGAAATCATGCTCTCTACCAAGAGCGACATCCCCTTGACCCCAGACTGTGGATTCTACAACGCACACAAACTGATGAAAGCGGGATGCAAGATATGGATGTACACACCAGGCTTCCACCATACCAAGGTAATTATGGTAGACGGGAAGTTCTGTACCGTGGGAAGCGCCAACCTCAACTCGCGCAGTCTGCGGTGGGACTATGAGGAGAATGCCGTCATCATAGACCCCTGCACCACGAACCAGCTCTCTGCCCTCTTCGACCGTGACAAGAAAGACAGTTTTCTGCTCACAGAGGACAACTGGCGCAAGTGGCGGACAGGCGGACAGCGTTTCAAAGGTTGGTTTGCTGCCACTTTCCTCACCATGTTCCTGTAAAGATCTGTAAAAAATACCTAAATATCATATAGCAAGAAGCGGCTTTACCACAAGTTGGTGAAGCCGCTTCTTGTTATCAATACCTATAAAAGGGGATAGTTCTACGCATATTAAGTA
>CAVCGV010000008.1:0-40907 GCA_963601815.1 bacterium | reverse complement strand
CCCCCAGGGTGCCGCTTCGCTTGCCCTGGGCTATGCGCTTTTGCCCTTTCAGGGCGTGCAGGACAAATCTGCTCAAGTTATTATTATTAATTATTTTATGTTCTCTATTTGAATATAACGACCATTATGATAAATAGAGATTATGGGAAATGAATTATAGGGTGCTGCTTCGCTTGCCCTGGGCTATATGTAGCTGCCCTTTCAGGGCGTTAGGAGGAACTGCGCCCTCGCCATTTTTTAATGGTGCAGCGAGGACGCTCATACTACTATGTTATCCTTTGCACAATGTTGCAAACGGGCAACTCTTGCAACGTGTAGTAACCTCTGTTGGTGAAAAAGGCACAGTGGTGTCGCATATATCGGAGATGAGCGCCTGTAGACCATCACGGAATTCTGCGGCATAAACAGAAGCATCGAGAATGGGATTTTTACCAAAACCGATGGTCGGGTCGTAATCTGCAGCCCCTGTCTGCTGGATAAACATCAAGCCGGGGCTAACCGGATAATGGGCAGGATTCAGACGCTCGTCTTGTGCCACGATCAGCGAATAAAGCATTGTCTGAAGATAATAGTCTGAGTGGTGTTCCAACAGTGCTGGATCGAAAACGCCGTTTACGTCCTTGGGATGAACCTTTCCGTCACGTCCTGTTTTATAGTCAATTACGCGTATTCTCTGCATCGTGGAAGTGCTGGAGCCGTGGGCGTTTGCCGGAACAGCATCCAGGCGGTCTATAATGCCGCCTATCATGATGGTACGTGTTCCGGACGGAGTATTAAGCGTGTATTCTGCTGACACCTTTTTCTCCAGTCCGATAATGGTAAGCGGCGCAAAACGCTGGTCCACTTCGAGCATTTTGCGAAGATAGCGTATTACGACCTGGCGGTTGATACGTTGCAGTCCGTTATAGTCGGAAACCCTTGCCGAATTATGGTGCATCTCTTCTGCAAAAGCTTGGTCTACAAGATTTTCGAGAAGTTTAGAGTTATTAATCTGCTGTTTTAGAGCGTCATGGCTTACGACGATGGGACGGCAAAGCTGCTCTTTGCCATCCTTGTCGAGCACGATGTCGGACGGCGAGGCAAAGCGCAGGTAGAAAAGTTGTGCAGCCCTATGGAAGATAAGACCGAAATGGCGATTGTCGATTTCATCGGAGATTTCCTCCGGCTCCTTCAGTCCCAGGACATAACGGTAATAAAAGCGCAACGGGCACCTGAGGTACGTACAGAGCGCCGTGGGCGAAATGGTTCTGTTGTCCATAAGCGCATCTACCATCTGGTCGGTCTTTTCCTTCTCTTCTGCGGCTTTTTGCAAAGGAGTCTGTCCTGTTTCCATGTGGAAGCGGCGTATCGTATAACTGCTCTCTACGGCAAGTTGCAGCATAAAGCGGCTCATTTCTCCCGTATGTCCGTCGCGTGTGGCGTTATTGTAAGCCAGGGTTACGTCGCTCGCCCGCTGAAGCATGCGGTGAAAGTAGTAAGCATAGATAGCCACTTTGTGGTCTACGGTAGTAAGTCCGTATGCCTTGCGCAGCGAATACGGTATGAAGGACGCGTCGTTGACACCCTTGGGTAAATTGCCCTCGTTGCACGACAACACGAGCATGTGGTCGAAGTCGAGGTTGCGAGTCTCGAGTATCCCCATTATCTGTATTCCCTCTGCCGGTTCGCCGTGGAACGGAATCGACGTAGTGGTGAAGAGCTGCTGCAGGAGCCTTTCGAAGGTAATGGTATCTACGGTGAGATCACCCGAATCCATCAGTTCTGCCAGTCGGTTGACGAGCGTATAGGTTCTGAAAAGCGACTCCTGGAAGAGGGCATCGCCCTCCCCTACTGCATTCGTACCCACAAGGCGCAGCACATTGAGCAGATAGGCGGCAAGCGCCTTGTTGAACGACGCCTTGTCGGTCGGCATCTGTGAGAAGAGCAGCTGGATGCCTTCGTCGGCGTGGTCTGTCAGCTGCTGGCAGGTAGGAAAGAACACCTTGTCGGCAATGAGTTGGTCTGCCAACGCGGCACAATCGGGCGAGATGTACGGTGCATAGGGGTGTCTGAGCACTTTGTTAACCATCTTCAGGCGGAATGTCTTTCCCCCGTTTCTCACACCGAGGGTATGAAGGGCGACAAGCTGTTGCACAAGCGTGTAAAATGGAGTCAACGCCAGGGGGTATCCCAAGGTAACATTTACGCAGTCCGTTTCCTCGGGCAGGGCATGGATAACAGACGGGAGCAGACTCTCGTCGGCCAAGACGATTGCCGTACGCTTGCCAGCCTTGTAGCGTTCGTTCTCTTTGAGCCATGTGTGGACGTAAGCTGCCTGGATGTGTTCGGTGCTTGCTGCGGCAAATGTAACGTCCTTTTGCCGTTTCATGTTGTCGTAAGCGTGGGGAAAGCGGCTTGTTGACAGTTCGTTGGGGAAAGCCTGCTGATACTGGCGTATGTAATGGCCTGCCTCGTGGTCGGGTGTCATGTAATAATCGTCATAGTCCCAATAAAAGGCGGCCTTGTCTTCCAGCATGAGTCTTTGGCACAGTAGGGTTTCCACCTTCTGCATCATGTTGAAGCCCACGAAGAGGTATTTTCTGTATGCAAAACAGATGTTTTCGTCTTCCGCCACCTTGCGGTAGAGCATGCCTTCGTAGGCAAGCCCCTGTGAAGAGAGACGGTTGTTGAAGTCGTGGTAGATGTCCAGAAGGTGGCTCCACAACTGTAGGAAACGCTGTTTCAGTTCGGTGTTGTGGTCGTCCGAGAAATTGCTGAAGAACGTCTTGATGACCGACTTCTGCTCTTCGGACAGGTAAGAGATGTCGTCCAACTCGTGGATGTCGCGCAAGTTGGCGAAAAGCTTGTCTGCATCTGCCATATTCTTGTCCACATCGTCGAAGTCGGCTATGAGCAACTGCCCCCATCCATAGAAATGGTCAAGCGTTTCGCTGATGCCCGTACACTTCACGAAACTGCGGTGCATGTCGCACACCAACTTGATGGGGTCGCCCACCTTCAGGTCGCTGTGGTGTCTGAAGAGGTCGCTGATGGTAATGTACGCCGGGCTCCACATAGGTTTCCCTGCCAGTCGAGCCAGTTCCTCGTTGAGGAACAGCGAGGCGCGCTTGTTGGGGAAAACCACGGCAATATCACTCAGATTGGTGCCATACTTGGCAAGGATGTCTTCGGCTACGTGTCTTAGAAATGGTGTCATGCTTAATAATGTTGGTGTGTGAGTAGAGCCCCGCCTTTATTGTTTCTTTCCCTTGTTGATTCCTCTAACAATGGCGTCAATTTCGTCAAATTCGGTACCCTTGTTGAGGTTGAGGTAAATGGTATAGAGCGGCAGCGCCCATTTATCCTTCTCCTGAGGAGCCATCTGGCGGTAACGCTCCAGATAAGGCAACGCCTTCTGGTAGTAGGCGGTAATGGCGGCGTGCTGCTTGCGCGAGAGCTTGTTGTTCTTGTCGAGCGCCACAGCCATGTTGAAGTTAGCCAAGCCCGCATTGTAGTACGACTCTACCAAACTGTCGTTACGCTGGAGGAGCGCTTCGCTGATGGCGAGACTCTCTTTGTTTTTGCCCTGCGACAAGAGCAGCGTGCTCTTGGTGTAGAGGTAAAGCTCGCTTTGCGGGTCGGCAGCTAATGCCCGGTCTACCACGCTCATGGCAGAATCGAGCAGGTTCTCCTCCGCGTAATATTCCACCAACCTCGGGAAGAAGAAGGGGAATTTGGGCGAATGGTCGAAGCCCTCCTTCAAGGTTTGCACATAACGGGCGGTGTCCTTCTCCAACTTGTATGTCTCGGCAAGATACTGCAGCATGAAGTCGTAGTGGGCAGTGTCTTTGAGGGCTTCGTACGAATGGTGGAGGGTGGCTTTGGCATCCTTCATCTTGTATCCGCAATAGACAGCCCAATAGGCGGCTATGGGCAACCGCTTGTCCTGCTGCTGGTAGTGGAAGTCGCGGAACATGGGCATGCTGGCACAGGCTATGTAGCGGTCGAAGAAACGGTACGCCTCGGCATAGTCTTTCTTGCGAATGTACCATGCGCCGCCATTGTACAGGTTGGGGCGTATCTGGCCCAGGAACTCGGCATGAGGCTTGCGGTATTCTATCTCTACCCTACCTTTCCTGTCGGGACGCATCTCTACGGAGTCCAATCCGTCGGCTATCTCGAAAAGTTGGCGCGTGACGTTGAATAGTTTAGCCGTATCGTATTTCTGTTTCAGATAAAGCTGTTCGTTGCCTTGCTCGTACTGCTTGCGTACGGCGTCGTAGAGTACAGCCCATATCTTTTTGTTGCCCCTGTTGGCAGAGTCGGCGAGCAACTTCTCCATGCTTTTCTGCGCCTTGTCGAGGTCCTTACCAGCCTTTACCTGGTCTTTGGCCGTCTGTATGTCTTTTTTCTGCGCCTGGCAGGGTACGGAGAAGCTAATGAAGAGAAGAGTCAGCCACAGAAAGTGGATGCGGTAGTGTCGTGTTATGTGAATATAATCTTTTGTCATTTTCATTTGCCCTGATTGTCATTTAATATTGGAAACCGCTTTTGTTGGCCCCGCCTTTATTTCGCTGCCGATTTGCTGCCATACTGGTAGTAGTACCAATAGGTATTGCCGTAGGTTTCGCGTAACGCCGCCTGTTTCTCAGCCGGGTCGGCATACTTATGTTCCATTGCCTGGTAGTCCTGGAAGTCGGCCTCCATAGTGCCGTCCTTGTAGACCATTACCGGACTGGTGCGGCGGTGGGCGTAAAGCACCAGAGCCTCCTTGTAATGGCGCGGCATCTTGGCACTGTCGTTGGCGTAAGTACGCTTCACCTCAGCCACAAAACGGTCGAGCTTCCGGTCGAGCAGCAGTCCGCACAACTTGTAGTCTTTCGGTATGCGGTACCTCTTTCCGCTGGCGGTCTGCTTAGTGGCGTTACCGTCTGCAATGGATGCTGTCGCCATCCAGCGAGGCGTGTTCCACATCATGGCACGTACGGTTATTCCGTCAGGAATCATTGCTTTGCTCCCGCCCGTCAGCGGGTATGTAAAGAGCGCTTGCCCCATTGTGCCGCAGCGGTGCATGCACGCTATGCGCAGCATGGTGAGCGACGAGTCCGTCTTCTCCGACCGCCTGCCTACCTCCAGCGCTTCAGCATACCTGCCCTGCAGCATGAGGCGTTCCATTTTGAGGCGTTCGTGGAACACCCGGTCGTGGTTTGCCAGTCCTACTACCGCCGTCATCATCAATACCAGCATCAGCAGGTTTTGCCATAATTCACGCGAGAGGTAGCCTTCGTGGCTGACGGGCGGTTCGAGCGTCTCCATCTGTGTCGATATCCACGACCCCCCACCCCATACGGCCAGCACTAACGGCACTAAGAGCCATCGCCACGTCCACACCTGATGGTGACCAAAACTGGCAGGCACAGAAGTGAGTATCGTAAGCAGGAGAAGCGAGGGAAGACAGTTGAGCGCATAAAAATAACGCTTTACCCGAAAGAGCGAAGCCACGCCCCGCTGCAGTAGGAAAAACAGCAGCGTAAGCAGCAGAGGCGACACTATATAATGATAGGTGGTGACGCCACCCGACAAGATGTGTTGCGCCACCGCCAATAAGTCTGCCTGGAACCTGTCCAGATAGAGATACGTAAACAGTATAAAGATTATGTCAATGGTGACCCGCATGGCCCCCATGCCATCTTTTTTCTTTCTCATTCTTAATTTTTCTTGAGCACCAAAGCCGTCCTTGCAGGCAGGTAAAGCTTGAGCCATTCCTTCCTGTCGGCCACATAAACAGGGTCGTAGTTGGTAAGGTGCGTCATGTCGTCATCGTTAAATCCGTTGCCGCCAAACTCCTTGCTGTCCGAGTCGAGCACCACGCTGTAGGCTCCCGTAGGCACGAGGAATCCATAGTCTGTAAACGACTTGGTAGGCGAGAAGTTGAATACGAAGAGCAGGTCGCCCCTCATGAATGCGAGAATCTGGTCTCCGTCGTTGTGCCATATTTCCTGGACGGGCGTCTTGTTAAAGTTCTTTTCGCTCTTCACCACTTCAAGCATGGCTTTGTCAAAATCGCCCAAGTAGCAGTAACATAGCTCCTTATTATCTACAAGATTCCACTGCCTGCGAGCATATTTGTAGCTCCATCCGTTACCTTCGCGCGGGAAGTCAATCCACTCCGGATGACCGAACTCGTTGCCCATGAAGTTGAGGTAACCGCCGTTGATGGTAGACAGCGTGGCAAGCCTTATCATCTTGTGCAGGGCAATGCCTCGGTGCGCCATGTCGTTCTCGTCGCCCTTCTTGAAGTGCCAGTACATGTCAGCGTCGATAAGGCGGAAGATGATAGTCTTGTCGCCCACCAAAGCCTGGTCGTGGCTCTCGCAGTAAGAGATGGTTTTCTCGTCGGAACGACGGTTCTTTATCTCCCAGAAAATGCTGCTCGGTTTCCAAGCCTCGTCGGGCAGTTCCTTGATGGTCTTGATCCAGTAGTCTGGAATGTTCATAGCCATACGGTAGTCGAACCCGTATCCGCCGTTTTCAAACTTGGCGGCAAGTCCGGGCATTCCGCTTACCTCCTCGGCGATGGTGATGGCATTCTTGTTAACCTCGTGTATGAGGCAGTTTGCCAGTGTAAGGTAGCAGATGGCGTTGTCGTCCTCGTGGCCGTTGAAGTAATCGCCATAGCCGCCAAACGCCTCGCCCAGTCCGTGAGAGTAGTAGAGCATGGACGTTACGCCGTCGAAGCGGAATCCGTCAAAATGGAACTCGCTAAGCCAGAACTTGCAGTTGCTCAGCAGGAAATGGATTACCTCGTCCTTACCGTAATCGAAGCAAAGGCTGTCCCATGCCGGATGTTCATGCCTGTCGCCTGGATAGAAATACTGGTTGGGGTCGCCGGCAAGGTTTCCCAAACCCTCCACTTCGTTCTTCACGGCGTGCGAGTGTACGATGTCCATGATGACGGCAATGCCGTTCTGGTGTGCCGTGTCTATCAGCTCCTTCAGTTCCTCGGGAGTTCCGAAACGGCTGCTTGCCGCAAAGAAACTGCTAACGTGGTATCCGAACGAACCGTAATAGGGATGTTCCTGTATAGCCATAATCTGGATACAGTTATATCCGTCCTCTATGACACGTGGCAACACATTGTCCTTAAACTCACGGTAAGTGCCCACCTTCTCTGCATCCTGACCCATACCGATGTGGCACTCGTAGATAAGCAGTGGAGAGGTATTGGCCTTGAAAGTCTTTTTCTTCCAAACGTACGGCTCGGGGTTCCACACCTGTGCCGAGAAAATCTTGGTGTCGTCATCCTGCACCACGCGCTGCGCCCATGCCGGTATGCGTTCGCCTTCGCCGCCCTCCCAGTGGACCTTCATCTTGTAGAGGTCGCCGTGTTTCAGGGCTTTCTCGGGCAATTTAAGTTCCCAGTTGCCAGAGTTGCCTACGCGTTTTGCCAGATACTTGGGTGACTCTTCCCAGTTGTTGAAGTCGCCGATGAGGTAAATGGCCGTGGCATTGGGTGCCCATTCCCTGAACACCCATCCCCTTGCAGCCTTGTGCAGGCCAAAGTAGTTGTAACCGTTGGCGAAATCGCTCAGTTTCTGCTTGCCGTTGCGTGTCAGTTGGCCGAGTTTCCACAGCGCATGCTCGTGCCTGCCACGAATGGCGTCCTCGTAAGGTTGCAGATATGCGTCGTTCTTTACTAATCCTATGTGTTTGGGTGCGGGTGCCTTCTTTGTTGTGGCCTTTTTTCCGCTACTGGTTGTTTTCTTTGTTGCCATACGTTCATGATTTTAGACTGGTTGAGAAGAGCTTTTTAGTTGACTCTTGCCCCGGGAACAGTTATTCCGTCTCCATAACCTTACGGTTGGGCTGGAGACGGAAATAAGGAATGCTATGCTTTTACCTTAAAGATGGCCTTGTGAATGTCACCCTGGCCGATGCAAGGCTGATGGCCGTCTTGTGGGAAGAAGATGGCAAACTCGCCCGGCTGGCAAGTAACGTATGCTGAAGCCACGGCACCGGGATATTTTGTTACGTCCTTCACCTCGTTGTATTCAGCCTCGGGCAGTTTCTCCAGGGGCAAGTAACCGTACGTCTCTTCGTTGTCGAGCGGTATCTGTATGTCGAGCATGTTCTTGTGGGTTTCGAACACAGCCTCGTCGGCAGATTTGCCGTGTGCCGTAGTGATGTTAACGAACAAGTCGCCACCATGGATGGCGTGCTTACCGTCTTCCAGTTCTTCCAAGTCGTTCGCTTTCAAGAACTCGACTACCTCTGCAAAGAGAGGGTTAAGAGAAATGTATTTCTCAAGATTGTCTAATGTGTCTACTATCATAACTTCTTGTAATGTAGATTGTTTTTGTATATTATTAAACTATTTGTTCGTATTTGTGCGGTCTGTTATACTTGGCTGCCATTTTCAGTCTTCGAAACGTTTCCCCCTTTCGTAATACCCTTTGGCTGTAACCTGTCCGTTACGATCCTTCTCCACGAATTTTCCGTCGCGAATGTCAGAGACGTATGTCCCCTCAAAGCGCTTTCCCTCTTTTGTTTCCTCGATGCAGGCTCCTTCACGCTTACCCTTTCGGTAGACACCCTTAAAGCGGTTGCCATTGGCATAATGTATGATGACTTCGCCGTCCACGACACCATTCTTGAACTCGCCCTCGTACACGTCGCCGTTCTTCTTTGTCAACTTTCCTCTGCCGTTCTGCAGGTCGTCCTTCCAGGTTCCCACATAGATGTCGCCGTTTTTCCACACGAATGTGCCCTGACCTTCGCGCTGGCCCTCGCGGAACTGACCGGTATACTTGCTGCCCGAAGCCGAGCGGAAGATACCCTCGCCGGTACGTTCGCCCTGCAGATAGTCGCCTTCGTACGAGTCGCCGTTATGAAAGCGATAGATGCCCTTGCCGTCCTGTATGTCGTCTTTCCAGTCGCCCACGTAGACATCTCCGTCAGCATACTTGAACGTTCCCTTGCCCGAACGCTGGTTGTCTTTCCAGTTGCCGTCGTAGGTAGTACCGTCTCCCCAATTGAAGAATCCCGACCCGTTTTTCATGTCGTTCATCCACTGTCCGCGGTAAAAAGCACCGCCGGCGTACGTATAGGTACCCTTGCCCTGTCGCTTGTCCTTGTACCAGCCTCCGTCGTATTTGTCACCATTATAGTAGAACATGATGCCGTGGCCGTGCTGGTAGTCTCTGAACCAGAGACCCACATACTTGTTGTTGTTCTGGAAATAGTAGGTACCCTTGCCGTGCTGCTGGTCCTGCATCCACTGACCCTCGTACTTCTCGCCGTCAGCAAACGTGTACACGCCGTATCCTTCGCGTTTCCCTTTCTGGTAGTTTCCCTCGTAGGTGTCGCCGTTAGAAAACACGGTAGTGCCCTTTCCGTGTGCTTTTCCGCCCACCATCTCGCCCTTGTACTGGCCGCCGTCGCGTGTAGTGCATGACCCAAGCGAAATCTTCTGTGCAGACACGGAGAGCGGGAGAAGCAGAAGGAGGGATATTGATAGTTTTATCTTGTGGTTCATTCTATTTTTTCTTTAGTTCGATTTTCAAAGTTATGCAATTTCCGCCAAACGCCAAAAAAGATTAAGCATATTTAAGGCGAGCGCGGGGAAATTCCACACTTTTTAAAACGGGCAAGCCTAATCCAACTCTATCTCCATCCCGTCGAAGCCGAAATGAAAGCCCTCCGGCAAGCGGCGCTCCGCATCGTCGTGCAGTCCGATATCGTGGGTGACATGTGTAAAAAACACCCTTGTCGCCCCTACCCTGCGGGCAAACCGTACGGCGTCGTCCACGAGCTGGTGGCTATGGTGAGGTCGGTCGAAACGCAGCGCGTTCACTACCAATGTCTTTACGCCCTGCATGTATTCAAACTCCTCCTCGGGCATGTACTTCATGTCTGTAATATAGGCAAAGTTGCCGAAACGATAACCCAGGATGGGCATCTTGTCGTGCATTACACGGATGGGCATCCACTCAATGTCTGCTATCCTGTACTTTTCGTGCGGCTCTACGCGGTGGAGATTCAGCTTGGGTGCGCCTGGATAATGCAGATCGGGGGTGGCGGGGAAGCAGTAAGGCATCGTTTTAGGGAGCGACTCCACTACCGTATCGTCACCATAAACCTGGATGTCGCCGTAGACGCAAAAGCCGCGCAAGTCGTCAATACCACCCACGTGGTCGTAATGTATGTGCGTAACCAGCACGCCGTCCAACCGGCGGAAAGGCTGCCGCAGCAGCTGCTGGCGGATGTCAGGACCTGCATCTATCAGCAGGCGTGTGTTTTCCGTTTCTATCAGGGCAGCGCAGCGCAACCGGTTGTCGTGCGGATTCTTGCTGCTGCACACGTCACACCTGCATCCCAACACCGGTACCCCACTCGACGTCCCAGTACCTAATAATGTAACTCTCATCCTCGTCATCTGTATCTGTTACCTGATGTTCACTTCGGGCACTATCTCTATGCCGAACTTCTCGTAGACATCCTTTTGTATCGCCTTGCACAGGCGTACTACGTCTTCACCCGTAGCACCGCCCCTGTTTACCAATACAAGAGCCTGCTTGGCGTATACGCCAGCCCGTCCGAGGTTTTTCCCTTTCCAACCACACTGCTCTATCAGCCATCCGGCAGGTATTTTCTCGTGGCTGTCGTCTACCTTGTAATGGGGCATCTGCGGGTACAGACTGGCAAGCGATTCGTATTTGTCGCGACCCACAACGGGGTTCATGAAAAAGCTACCCGCATTACCCTCCCTTTTAGGGTCGGGCAACTTGGATTCGCGCATTCTGATAATGGTGGCGCGCAACTGGCGCGCAGTAGGATGTACGATGCCGTCCTGTTCGAGCCATGCCCGTATGTTGCCATAGTCGAGATGCGGAGAAAACCGGCGTATGAGTCTGTAGACAACACGTGTGATAAGAAACTTGTTCTCCCATTCGTGCTTGAAACGGCTCTGGCGGTAACCATATGCGCAGTTGGCATTGTCGAAACACCTGATTTCGCCCGTGGAAATCTCCACAGCTTCCACCTTATCTATTATATCCTTAGCCTCCACGCCATAGGCACCGATGTTCTGGACCGCACTGGCACCCACCTCTCCCGGTATGAGCGAAAGGTTTTCTGCCCCGTACCATTCGTGGCTAACAGCATAGTCGACCACGTCGTCGAAAACCTCGCCGCTGCCACACGCCAGCAGTACATGGCCGTCGCCGTCGTCTTGCGCCTCAATGCCACGTATGGCACTGTGTACCACGATGCCGGGAAAGTCGGCAGTAAGCAGCAGGTTGCTGCCGCTGCCCACCACGATGTAGGGCTTGCCCTCGCCGACAAGGATGTCTGCCACCTGCCGGGCTTCCTCAACGGTAGAATATTCGATAAAGCGACTGCAACGGGCATCAATGCCGAAAGTATTGTGTGCCAGCAGACTATAGTCGGTCAAGTCTTTCATTTTTTCTGAATAAGAGAATGAGACGTTAATGATGAGAACGTGTAGAGCTACATGTTCAGTTTGGTAAGCATCCATTTGCCGTCCTTCCTGCGGAAGGTCAGTTCTGTTTCCAGTCCGTTGGCAATGCCGCGTATTACAAACACCTTCAGGTTGCTTTCCGCGTATTTCTGCCCGTACAGGATGTTGTAAATCATACCGTGGGGCAGTTTGGGAGCAAATGCCGGCCACGTCTCGGGTTCTATGTCGCCCGTCATGGTACCGAAGTCATCGTCCGGGTCTGGACCGACAAACTTTACAGGACTCTGGAGGTGCTCCGACTGGAATGCCGAGTCGGTGGCAAACTTGTCGTAGAATTTCAGGAAACTGGCATTCTGGTTTACGTACATCGGCTTGTACTGAATGGATGTCATCATCCACAAGCCGTCCTTTCGATCGAAAACGAACTGCTGAACGGTCTTCGTTTTGAAAAACACCTTTTCCACCACCACATGGCTGATGGTAGTGTCCTTCACCAGGTTCATCTGCCGCTGGTTGTCAAAGATGAGCGTGTAATAGTCCTGCCGCATGAAGAAACGTTCCATGCGCCACTGTCCCTTTTCTATTTGCTTTACCAACTTGTCGCCACGGTAAACGGGCAAGGGGAACTGGATGCGTTTGAACTGCAACTTGCGGTTGGCGGCAAAGTTGAACACGAAATCGTCGAAAAGCTCGTCAGCCGCCTTCGGCATGGGCGATTCGGCAATCAGGGCATCAGCCGAATCGGCCGATGTCGTATCTGCCGCCACGGAATCTACAACGATAGAGTCCTGGCTTGCTGCACTCTTTTTGTCGGTACATCCCGTGGTACATACTCCTGCCACGACCGACAGCGCCACCATATAAGGCGCTAAGGAAAGATTTTTCATAATCCCTACCTCTATTTCTCTGTTTTTGATTGCAAAAGTACATATTTCTTTTGAGATATTTCCTTTTTTGAACGAAAAATGTTACCTTTGCACGCAAAAGTAAATTGGACGGGACGAACGGCACACGTACATCGCGTACGGTGCATGTCCCCCCATACAGGCAAGCAGAATAAAAGTAATAAAAATATATGTTGTTAGAGAAAATAGAAAACCTCCTCAATGAGGTGAGCACGCTCACGGCAAAGAATGCCGAAGAGGTGGAGCAACTGAGGCTCAAGTACCTGAGCAAGAAAGGCGAGATAAGTTCTCTCATGAACGATTTCCGCACAGTGGCTGCCGACCAGAAGAAAACGATAGGCATAAAAATCAACGAGCTGAAACTTGCCGCCCAGGACAAGATCAACAGTTTGAAAGAGCAGATGGCCGAATCGGAAGCATCTGGTGACGACATAGACCTTACACGCACGCCTTACCCTGTGGCTTTGGGTACACGCCATCCTCTCACCGTAGTGAAGAATCAGATTATTGACATCTTCTCTCGTATGGGATTCACCCTTTATCACGGACCTGAGGTGGACGATGACAAGCACGTGTTTACCATGCTCAACTTTGCTGCCGACCATCCGGCACGCGACATGCAGGATACGTTCTTCATCGAGCAAAGTGACCCCAATGATGTTACCAAGAACATCTTGCTGCGCAGTCATACTTCCGGCGACGAGGCCCACTACATGGAAACCCACGAGCCGCCTATCCGTGTGCTTTGCCCGGGCCGCGTTTACCGCAACGAGGCCATCAGTGCCCGTGCCCACTGCTTCTTCCACCAGGTGGAAGGTCTGTATGTCGACAAGAACGTCAGCTTTACCGACCTGAAGCAGGTGCTCCTTACCTTTGCGCGCGAAATGTTCGGTGCAGACACCAAGATTCGCCTTCGTCCCAGCTATTTCCCCTTTACGGAGCCAAGTGCTGAGATGGACATCTCGTGCAACATCTGTGGCGGAAAGGGCTGCAACTTCTGCAAGCATACGGGATGGGTGGAAATCCTGGGATGCGGCATGGTAGACCCCCACGACCTTGAGGCCTGCGGCATTGACAGCAATGTCTATACGGGATACGCCTTCGGTATGGGCGTGGAGCGCATCACCAACCTGAAATACCGCGTGAGCGACCTGCGCCTCTTCTCAGAGAACGACACACGCTTCCTGCGCGAGTTCGAGTCGGCCAAATAGCAAAACAGAAATATCCTCTCCCGACAGTAGCAAAGAAAAGACATTGCTTCTGCCGGGAGTTTTTGTTTTGGCAGAACCGTACTACTGAAAGAACGCAACAACGCATTAACTTACAAAAACATTATTCATCACATTTTATTATGCTGACAGACATAGAAATAGCTAAACAGACAAAATTACGCCCCATCAACGAAATATCCGCCGAGATGGGAATCGAGGACGGACAAGTGGAGAACTACGGCAAGTATATTGCCAAAATAAGCCTCGGTGACATTGACCGCAGCCGCTTCCAGAACCACCACCTTATCCTCGTAACAGCCATCAGCCCTACAAAGGCAGGAAACGGAAAAACCACCGTCTCCGTAGGACTGGCTCTTGGCATGCAGAAGATAGGCAAGAAGGCTGTCGTTGCCCTCCGCGAACCCTCGTTGGGCCCCTGCTTCGGCATGAAGGGAGGAGCAGCCGGAGGCGGTTATGCGCAGGTACTTCCTATGGAGAAGATAAACCTCCACTTCACAGGCGACTTCCACGCCATCACCGAAGCCAACAACATGATTTCGGCTCTGCTCGACAACTACCGCTTCCAGCACGAGGCAGAGGGCTTTAAGCTCAAGAAGATACTGTGGCGACGTGTCATGGACGTAAACGACCGCGGATTGCGCCGCATCATCACGGGCATCGGTCCTAAGGATGGTATCGAGACGGAGTCGGGATTCGACATTACGCCCGCCTCTGAAATCATGGCTATCATGTGTTTCGCCACCAGCGTGGATGACCTGCGCCACCGCATAGACAACATATTGCTGGGAATCACAGACGACGACAAACCGTTCCGCGTCAAGGATATGGGTGTGGGCGGCAGTATCGTGGCACTTCTGCTCGATGCGCTGAAGCCCAATCTGGTGCAGACTACAGAGGGAACTCCCGCCTTCGTCCACTGCGGTCCGTTTGCCAACATCGCCCACGGCTGCAATTCGGTAATGGCTACAGCTGCTGCGCTGCAGTACGGCGACTACGCCATCACGGAAGCCGGATTCGGTGCTGACCTCGGCGCAGAGAAGTTTTACGACATCAAGTGCCGCAAGACAGGACTGCAGCCCGACCTCACCGTACTCGTCGTTACCCTGCAAGCCCTGAAGATGCACGGAGGCGTGGCACAGGAAGACATCAAGGCCCCTAACGTGGCAGGCATGCAGAACGGATACTGGAACCTCGACAAACACGTGAAGAATCTCCAGAGCTTCGGACAGACCGTTGTTATCGCTTTCAACCGCTTTGCCACGGATACCGACGAAGAGATAGCCATCTTGCGCAGACACTGCGAAGAACTGGGTTGCGGATTTGCCGTAAACAACGCCTTTGCCGAGGGTGGTAACGGAGCAGTAGAGTTGGCAAATCTGGTTGTGAAAACCATCGACGAGAAGCCCTCTTCCCCACTCCACTACGCTTATGAAGACAACGACACTGTAGTGCAGAAAATAGAAAAGGTAGCAAAGAATATCTATGGTGCAGGCAGCGTAACGCTGAGCGAGAGTGCCGAGGCGATGCTCGACGAAATAAAAAAGTTGGGAGCCGAGCACTTCCCCGTCTGCATTGCCAAGACGCAGTATAGTTTCTCTACCGACGGCAAGGCCTACGGACCTACCGAAGGTTTCGAACTGCATGTGCGCGACATCACGCTGAACATGGGTGCCGAGATGATAGTGGTCATTGCCGGTCCTATTATGCGTATGCCCGGACTGCCCAAGTCGCCGCAGGCTGAGCGCATCGACGTGGTGAATGGCGAAATAACGGGACTCTCTTAAGGGTCCCTGCCCACTCATACATTTTATCTAAACGACAAGTAACCCTACACACACATGACAATAACACTGATTATTCTCGTTCTTACCGTTGCCATGTTTATATGGGGCAGGGTCAGGGCCGACATTGTCGCCCTGACGGCACTTGCCGCCCTGCTGGTATTCGGCATCCTCACACCCGCTGAGGCCCTGGCCGGTTTTTCCTCGTCCATCGTCATCATGATGATAGGCCTGTTCGTGGTGGGAGGCGCCATCATGCAGACAGGTCTTGCCAAACTTACCGGCAATAAGCTCATGGCACTTTCGCATGGTAACGAGACCGTTACCTTCTTGCTCGTGATGCTCGTTACCTCCTTTATCGGAGCCTTCGTCAGCAATACGGGCACCGTGGCGCTCATGATGCCCATCATCATGAGCATAGCCGCCTCTTCCGGCTTGCAATCGTCGCGCTTTCTTATGCCCTTGGCGTTTGCCGGCAGTTTGGGAGGCATGCTTACCCTCATCGGTACCCCGCCCAACCTTGTCATCGACGAGGCCCTTGCCGGGGCCGGCTACGAGTCGCTCTCCTTCTTTTCCTTCTTCCCCATAGGCATCATCTGTATTATAATAGGTATTGTGGTGCTTATGCCTTTGAGTCGTTTGTTTCTGAGCAAGAAGTCAACCGGCAAGAGCAAAAAGAAAGGCAAATCGCTCGACGACCTGGTAAACGAATATGGGCTGCTCGGCAATCTGCAACGCTACGCCGTTCCGTCCTCCTCGTCGGGAAAAGGAACTCCCGCTTCTGCCATCATAGGCAAAAGCTTGAAGGAACTGGACGTGCAGCAGCGCTACGGCGTGAGCGTCATAGAGATAAGGAACGAGAAGAAGTCGAGACTCGGACTGGTAAAGGACGTCAACCAGAACATGGCGCGCAGCAGTAGCGTGATAGGCGAACAGGACATTCTCTACATCATTGGCGAGGAAGAACGTATAGCCCGCTTTTCTGCCGACTACGGTCTGAAGAAGATGAAGAAGGTGAACATCGATTTCTACGACCTCGGACTCACTGAGATTGTCGTAATGCCTACTTCCTCTTTCATAGGGTTGCGTATTCGCGAGGCCAACCTGCGCAAGCATTTTGGTATCAACGTGCTCGGCATCAAGCGAGGTGGCGACTACATTACCGACGACATCATAGAAAGCAAACTCAAGGTGGGAGACGTACTGCTGGTACAGGGCGAATGGACCAATCTGTCTCACCTCTCCAACGATACTACCAACTGGGTGCTGCTGGAACAGCCCGAAAAGTCGAAGGCAAAGGTGCTGCTCGACTACAAGGCACCTATGGCGGCTGTCATTATGGTGTTCATGGTGGTGCTCATGGTGTTCGACTTTATCCCCGTGGCACCTGTCACGGCAGTCATCATAGCCGGGCTCCTTACTGTCTTTACGGGGTGTTTCCGCAATGTGGAGGCAGCCTACAAAACTATCAACTGGGAGAGCATCGTGCTCATAGCAGCCATGATGCCCATGTCTACAGCCCTGGAGAAGACAGGCGTCTCTGCCCTCGTGTCACAGACGCTTGTCGATAGTCTGGGCAGTCTTGGCCCCGTAGTCCTGTTGGCTGGCATCTATTTCACCACGTCCCTGCTTACCATGTTTATCAGCAATACGGCGACAGCCGTACTCATGGCACCCATTGCGCTTGCTGCAGCCCAGCAGGTGGGCATAAGTCCCTACGCCTATCTCTTCGCTGTTACCCTGGGAGCCAGCATGTGCTTTGCCTCGCCTTTCTCTACACCGCCCAATGCGCTGGTGATGAAGGCAGGAGGCTACACATTCATGGACTATGTGAAGGTGGGACTTCCCCTTCAGATCATCATCGGCGTCGTCATGACGTTTGTTCTGCCGCTGCTGTTCCCGTTCTGAAACTGAACTCGCATCCGCAGTACTGCTGGTTGTAGAATCCGTTGAGGCGAAGCAATTCGCCTCTTCGCATTTGCAGCCCTCCCTTGCGCCAGTTCTGCTCCCACCATCCTATGTCGGGAAAGTCGGCAACAGCGGCTTGCCCTGCCTGGTCTATCTGCGCAATGTTCTTCCACCTCGACGAAGCCAGTGTGGTAGTGAGCCATTTGTATCCGTGCGCATGGGCATAGTCTGCCGCCCTCTTGAGCCTGAACCGGAAACACGTAGAACAGCGGTTGCCCCTTTCCGGTTCGTGCTCCAGTCCTCTTACTGCCGCGAGCCATTGTGCGTGGTCGTACTCGTCCTCCACATAGGGCACGTCCTGTGCAGCGAGAAAACGCATCAGTTCCTGCTTGCGCACTTCGTATTCCTGAAGAGGAAAGATATTGGAGTTGGAGAAAAACACCGTAGGCTTAATACCGTTCCGCAACAGGCACTCTACGATGGCTGCCGAACAGGGGGCACAGCAGGCGTGCAAAAGTACGGAGTGGTCGTTGGGAACATTGCCGTCGGGCAGTCCTACTTTTACGAATTTATATTGTTCTTCGGGTAGTATCTTCATTGTTGCTTGTATGTTTTTTGCGTGAAATAAGCAGTCTTTATGCTTCTGTAATTAATAATGTGTAAAAACAACTTGAACAGATTTTGGCAACTACGCCTTAAAGGGCAAATGCGTAATATTTGCATTCAAAATGTTCTGAAAAGAAAAATGGAGTACAGTCTCTCGACACCCTCCATTTGTTTGAATATATGCGAAAACTGCTGCAAAGATACGTTTTTTTATTTGTCACACAATGACAAGAGGCATTTTTTTACCTCTTTCAATACAAATATTAGTTAAATATGCGCCATTTGAACAGTTTGAAGTAAAAAAGGCAGTACCTTTGCACGCGAATAACAAGAAAACAACAAGAATATGCAAAACCAATTTTCCCGTACACAGTTGCTCATGGGAAAGGCAGCCATCGACACCCTTATGGGTAGCCGTGTTGCCGTCTTCGGCGTGGGCGGCGTGGGCGGATACGTTGTGGAAGTACTGGCACGTAGCGGTGTGGGCGAACTCGACATCTTTGACGATGACCGCGTTTGCCTCACTAATGTCAACCGCCAGGTAATAGCCACCCTCGACACGGTGGGCAAGCACAAGGTAGACGTGTGCGAGGAGCGTGTACACGCCATCAACAAGCGCTGCATCGTCCACAAGTACCAGATGTTCTACATCCCCCAGAATGCCGACGAGATAGACCTTTCTCGTTTCGACTATGTGGTGGACTGTATCGATACGGTGTCTGCCAAGCTTGAACTCATCAAGCGTTGCCACGCATTGCACATTCCCGTCATCTCGTGCATGGGAGCCGCCAACAAGATGGACGCTACAGCCTTCCGCGTCACCGACATCAACAAGACCAAGATGGACCCCTTGGCGAAAGTAATACGCAAGAAACTGCGCAAACTGAACATCCACCGTCTGAAAGTGGTTTATAGCGAGGAAGAACCGTTGCGCCCTATCGACGACCCCAATATCAGTTGTCGCTTTCACTGTATCTGTCCCAACAAGGACATGCGCAAATGCACCGACCGTCGCGACATCCCGTCCAGCAACGCCTTCGTCCCTGCTGCAGCAGGCATCATCTGTGGCGGCGAAGTGGTAAAAGACCTCGTAGCCCTGGCAGGTACCTGGCGCATCACCCCAGAGGACATGGAGCGTAATCCGGAGGCAAAGGCCGCCGCCGAACGTGCTGCCGAGCGTGCCGCCGCTCACCAGGAAAAGTACAAAGCCATGGTCTTGGCAAAGAAAAACGGCACATGGCAGGACGACAGAGTAACCAAACCCCTTCCCTCCCTCTGATTTTGACGGATAGTGAAAGGCTCGTCGCCTGCAACTAAAATCGTTAACCCATAAAATCACGAGGTTCGAACCTTACGTGCTCGAGGTTCGAACCTTGCGGGCTTGAGGTTCGAACCTCGTGAAAAAAGGGTTCGCACATGAAGCCAATTTTGCGATAGTGTGCATGCTATTTTTTACCCATAAAAATCATGAGGTATTAACCTTGCGTGCTTGAGGTATTGACCTTGCGTGCTTGAGGTCTTAACCTCGAGAAAAGAGGGGACGCACATGAAGCCTATTTTGCTCAAGTTATTTTTTACACATTACTAAACCATAATCGTGTTTTATCATCCACGTCGCGGAACTTATCTTTCACGACGTGTTTTTGCAGGTGACCCGAAATTCTTGCTAATTCAGAGAAAAGAAAAATTCTATAATTCTCTAATTCTTGACATCAGAAAAGCACGAAGTTGTTTTTGCCTGTTACTTAGGAGCAGCTACAGTCTGCGTCTTGGGCCAGTTGACCAGGAAGAGCTTGTCGGTTGCCCTTGTAAAGGCAGTATAGAGCCAATGGATGTAATCGGGCGTGAGCAAGTCGTCCGTCATGTATCCTTGGTCCACGTAGACGTGCGCCCACTGCCCGCCCTGTGCCTTGTGGCAAGTGACGGCATAGGCATATTTTACCTGAAGGGCGTTGTAGTAAGGGTTTTGCCGGATAGCCTTGAGGCGGTCCGCCTTGTGCGGAATTTCCGAGTAGTCTGCTCCCACCTGCTCAAACAACTGTTCTTGCTGGGCAGTGGTAAGCGAGGCTGCCTCGCTCTGGAGGGTGTCGAGCAATGCCGTGACAGAGATTTCGTAGTTGTCGTAGTCGGGAAACTGCAACAGAAGGGTGGCAAATCGGAATCCGTATAGTTCCGTGTTGCGACTCACACGCAATACCTTCGCCCTGTCGCCGTTCGCCAGGAAGGTGGGAATGGCGTCCAATTCTTTCCTTGCGTCCTGTGCCGAAACAACGCCGGTAGGCAGCGTTTCTGCAGATTTTTGCACTTCCTGCAAGTGTTTTAAACCCTGTGCTTTCTCTTTGTCGGTCCAGTAATAACTGTTCTTCACTATCATGAGCATGTCGCCACGGCAAAGTTCTTCGTCGCGGTCGAGCACCATGTTGCGGATGCCGTTGTTGTAGATTACGGCACGCTTGTTACTGCGCGTCACTACCATGGTCTCGCCCAACCCCATACGTCGGTAACTGTCGGCAAGACTCTCCACCAGTTCGCTGCCGGGCATTACCACAATGTCTGCAAACCCCTTGAACTGCACCAGCGGCAACCCCGTTGCCCCGTCGGTCGTTATCATACGGCGAATGACGGTGGCATTGTACAGAATGCCCGACTGGCAGCTTTGGCGCAGCACTTCGTTGAGGTCGCACTCGTACACCTCCAGACCGTAACCCTGGAGCACGTCGGCATTGAGCGCAGGCGACTCCACCTCGCCCACTGGCGGCAACTGGGCACAGTCGCCTATGAGCATGAGGCGGCACCCTACCCCCTGGTAGACGAAACGGACAAGGTCGTCGAGAAGGCATCCACTGCCGAAATGGGCATTGCCAAGACCGACATTGGAAATCATGGAAGCCTCATCGACAAGAAAGAGCGTATTGGTAGAAAGGTTGTCGTTGAGGCTGAATGTTCCGTCCACTCCGGCAAACTTGCGTTCGCGGTAGATGCGGCGGTGGATGGTGTACGCCGGATGCCCGCTGCCCAAAGAGAACACTTTGGCAGCCCTGCCTGTAGGTGCCAGCAGTACCACCTTGAGGCGCAACGCCAACAATGTGCGGACTATGGCGCCGGAAAGCGTGGTCTTTCCCGTACCGGCACACCCTCGCAGTATCATGGCTGACATGCTGTTGCTGCTAACGAAGAAACGGGAAAATGTATCAATGGCATATTCCTGTTCGGATGTGGGTGGAAAAGCGAACTCACGAAGAATCTGACTTTTTAGTGTGTCTACTGGCATAAATCGAAAAACTTTTTGTAACTTTGCAATACGGTTAGCGACAATCGGGCATTCTGATGAACGAAACCTCGGCATTGCCACTGCAAAAGTAACAATACTTTTCGAGATGAAACCAAAAATAAACATTAATTATATATTGGGCTGCTGCGTACTCGTAATGCTGGTGCTCTGCTTGCTCAGCGTATGGCAGCCTATGCACTTTGACAACGTGCGTGCAGAAAGGGAAAAAGCCGTAAGGAAAAGAATGACGCTGATAGTGGCAGCCGAAGAACGGTACAGAGAACGCTACGGCGTGTACACGGGCAGTCTGGATACGCTCGTGAGGGGGCACTGGATAGCCGATTCGCTGCAGTACATACCTTATTCCGACGGAAAGAAATTCCACCTTGCCGCAACGGTAAACGTCGGTAAGAACGGCAAGCAAACACCACTCGTGGAATGTGGAGCCGCATACGAGGAGTATCTGTACGGGCTGGATAGCGATGCGATAAATCAAATGACCGAACAGGCCAACTATGCGGGGAATTATCCCGGAATGAAGGTTGGTGACATAGGCAACGGCAATAAGGCCAACTGGTAACACCTTAACAAACACAAAAGGAACAGAATGACGTACAATAAACCTCTACCGCGCGTTACCATACGCGTAAGCAAGAATTCACTCAGTTTCTCTGCCATAGACGGCGAAGCGGAACATCAGGTGGCTTTCGAACCGTACAATGTGAAAAGCGGTGTGTCGGCAGCGGCTAATCTGAGACAGGCTTTCCACGAAAGCGAACTGCTGCAGCGCGGATACCGAAACGCGCGTCTCCTCATTGACTCGCCCGTAATGCTTGTTCCCATCGACCAGTTCGACGAGGAGCAGAAAGAGTCCATCTACCAGTATACGTTCGAGACGGTGAAGAGTGACGCCATTCTGCACCGTGTGCAGCCTTCTATGGGCAATGTTGCCCTTTTTACGGTAAACAAAGACCTGAAACTTGTCATGGAAGACAACTTCAGCGATGTAAGGTACACGCCTTTGCTTCAGCCTGTATGGGGGCATCTGCACCAGCGCAGTTTTGTGGGAAACAACCGCAAACTGTATGCTTATTTTCATGACGGGAAGGTGGACATCATGGCTTTCGAGAAGAACAGGACCAAGTTTCTGAACTCTTACGAGGCACTCCATTCCAAGGACGCAGTATATTTTATCCTTTACGTATGGAAAACGCTCGCTATGGACCAGCGCAAGGACGAACTCTTCATCATGGGAAACATCCCGGAAAAGGACTTATTCATGGACTGCATCAGGAAATACGTGTTAAGAGCATTCTTCCTGAACCCAGCGGCAGAGTTTAACCGCGCACCGGTAACAGAAATAAAAAACATACCTTTCGACCTCATTACTCTGTATCTGGGCAAGTAAAGGCGTAATGTAACTAGGCTCACGCCCTAAAAAGAAGGCTCTTCGAAAAACAAAAAAGAGAGAAAAACTATGAGAATAATAACAGGACATTACAAAGGACGCCACTTTGACATTCCACGCACGTTCAAGGCGCGCCCTACCACTGATTTCGCCAAGGAGAACATATTCAATGTGCTGCAAGGATACATCGACTTTGAGGGGGCTGAAGCCCTTGACCTCTTTGCCGGCACGGGAAGCATCTCGCTCGAACTGACGTCAAGAGGATGCGCCAAAGTGATAAGCGTCGAGGCTGACCGCGACCATGCCCACTTCATACGCGAGTGTTTCAAGAAACTGGGCGAAGAGCGTGACATCTTGATAAAGGGTGACGTATTCAGATTTCTCAAGACGTGCAAGCAGAAATTTGACTTTATCTTTGCTGACCCACCCTATGCCTTGAAGGAACTGCCGCAAATTCCCGACTTGATACTGGAAGGTGGACTGCTGAAGGAAGAAGGCATTCTTGTCTTCGAACATGGCAAGAACTACGACTTCTCTTCTCATCCGCGATTTCTTGAACACCGCAGCTACGGCAGTGTCAACTTCTCGTTGTTCAGGTAAAGGACAACTTAGCCAACCGGCTACGCAGTGTTTCTGCTTCCGACTGGCGAATGGAAAGCGTAATGGAGCACGTGTTGTCGTATTGCTGCGATACGATGCGTGGTCGCATTTCCTTTACCACGCGCATTACGTCGTTCATCATCACGTAAGGGAAGTCGTACTTTATCTGCTCCTCCACTTGCCTGCTCTCCACGTCAGCATGGTTCAAAGCGTCAGAAGCGGCCTCACGGTAAGCTTCGATTAACCCGCCTGTACCCAGGTTGACTCCACCGTAATAGCGCACCACCACTACGAGCACATCGGTAAGTTCCATGCTGTTTATCTGTCCCAAAATGGGCTTGCCCGCCGTGCTGCTTGGCTCGCCGTCGTCATTTGCACGAAACTCCGTTCGCGCTGCTCCCAGCATGTATGCGTAGCAAACGTGGCGTGCGTCGTAATACTTCTTGCGGTAGGAAGCCACAATCTTTTTTACCTGGTCTGCCGTTTCCACATGATGGGCGAAAGCGAGGAACTTACTCCGTTTCTCGGTGTAATATCCCTCGCCTACATGGTCTGTTAATGTCTTGTATTCGTCAGTCATTTTCTTTTGTTTCGGCCTTTCTCTTTCGCCTTTATTCAGTCGAGTTTATGTACAATCAAGCCACTGCGCAACTTCGGTTCGAACCACGTGGCCTTGGGCGGCATGATTTTACCGCTGTCGGCAATATCCATAATCTGCTGCATGGTAACGGGGTGCAACGCCAACGCTATGCGCATTTCGCCGCTGTCTACGCGCCGCTTTAATTCACCGAGACCGCGTAACCCTCCCACGAAGTCAATGCGGTTGTCCGACCGTAGATCCTTGATGCCGAGAATCTTGTCGAGTATCAGTCGGGAAGAGATGTCTACGTCAAGGACACCGATAGGGTCGCTGTCGTCATAGGTTCCCGGCTTGGAGAAAAGTCCGTACCATTTGCCGTCAAGATAGATCAGGAAGGAATGGAGCTGCGAGGGTTTCAGTATGTCGACGCCCAACTGGCTGACGGCTTCTTCTACTGGCATTTTCTCGTAGCAAGGAATGCCTCCGTCTGCATCTGTAAGATTCACATTTACAGCGTCTATCTCGATTACGTCAAAGTCTTCCGTTAAGGCTTCAAGAAACTCCTCGGATGTGAGACCATTCAGGTCTTTTACCACACGGTTGTAGTCGAGTATGGTCAACTGGCTCGCTTGGAAACATACAGCCATGAAGTAGTTGTATTCCTCCTTGCCTGTATGAGCTGGATTCTGTTTCGCCTTTTCTGCCCCCACCAGGGCTGCTGCTGCCGAACGGTGGTGCCCGTCTGCGATGTAGAGTGCCGGCATCTTGGCAAACTCTGCCGTGATGGTAGCGATGTCTGAATCGTCACTTACTACCCAAAACTGATGGCGGAATCCGTCAACAGGCGCGATGAAATCGTATTCTGCAGGTGTAGCTGCGTAACGGCTTAGCAGGGCGTCGAGCACGGTATTGTCGGGGTAGGCAAAGAAGACTGGCTCCATGTTGGCGTTGCAGACGCGCACATGTTTCATGCGGTCTTCCTCCTTGTCGCGGCGAGTCAGTTCGTGTTTCTTGATAACGCCCGTGAGGTAGTCGTCTACATATGCAACCACCACAAGTCCGTACTGCGTCTTCCCGTTCATCGTCTGTGAATAAATGTAATACTGCTCCTTGCTGTCCTGCACGAGCCATCCCTTGTCCTGGAATTTGCGGAAATTCTCAGCAGCACTCTCGTATACGCGCGGATCGTATTCTGACGTTCCCGGTTCGAAATTGATTTCGGGTTTGATGATATGATAAAGACTCATCTCGTTGTCGCCTGCCTCGGCACGTGCTTCTTCCGAGTCGAGCACATCGTAAGGGCGAGATTCTATGCGCTCCACCAGGTCGCGCGGTGGACGTAATCCGCTGAAGGGTTTTACTGTAGCCATGATTGAATGATTGTTCTTAAACCAAAAATCCCACAAAGGGTGCTGCTTCTGATAAAGTATGCATCCCCTGCGGGTAAAGTTAACGTTAAGATGATTATTTGTTCACCTGAAATTTTGTGCATCCATCCTTGAAGAATGCATTGATTTGGCGTGCGGCGGCTATTCCGGCGTTGGTGTTTGCCTCTGCCGTCTGGGCTCCCATTTTCTTGGGGGTAGAGAAATAGCGACCGTCAAACTTGGCAAAGTCGGCATCCGCATCGGGCATGATGTCGGTAATGAACTTCAGGTCCTCGCGCTCTGTCATCAACTGCAGGAGTCCCGCTTCGTCTATCACCTCCTTGCGTGCCGTGTTGATGAGGATGGCATTTTGGGGCAACTGTCCTACGGTAGCGTAGTTGATGCTCTTCACCGTCTCGGGGGTGGCAGGAATGTGGAGCGACACGATGTCGCAAGTCTTGAACAGGTCGTCCTGACTTTCAACGGCGTGAACACCAGCCGCCTCGATGACATCTGCCGGACAGAACGCGTCGTAAGCATAGACATCCATACCGAATCCTGCTGCAATGCGTGCCACATTGCGACCCACGTTTCCGAAGGCGAGGATTCCCAACTTTCTGCCTTTCAACTCTACGCCTGCTTTTCCGTTATAGAAATTGCGCACGGCGTACACCAACAGTCCGAACACGAGTTCGGCTACGGCGTTGCTGTTCTGACCCGGGGTATTCTCTGCCACAACATGGTGGGCGGTGGCTGCCGTAAGGTCGATGTTGTCATAGCCGGCTCCGGCACGTACTACTATCTTCAGATTCTTGGCAGCATCAAAGACCTCGGCTGTCACTTTGTCCGAACGTATGATAAGGGCGTCAGCATCTGCGACTGCCTCGAGCAACTGCGCCTTGTCTATATATTTCTCAAGCAGAGTCAACTGGTGGCCCGCACTTTCCACTTCTTCTTTTATTCCCTGGACAGCGGCCGCTGCGAAAGGTTTTTCTGTAGCAACTAATACTTTCATAAATTTTCCATTTAACGTATCAGGTTAATCTTTTCCGTTACTTGAGAAAGCAATCAATGCTGTGCCTCAAAGTCTTGCATCGCCTTGACAAGGGCATTAACCCCTTCCATGGTCTGCGCATTGTAACAGCTGGCACGGAATCCGCCTACCGAACGGTGTCCCTTGACGCCTACCATGCCGCGTTCGGTAGCAAACTCGAGGAAAGGTTTCTCCAGTTCTGCGTATTCCTCGTTCATCACGAAACAGATGTTCATGAGCGAGCGTGAAGCCTCCTCGACGGTTCCCTTGAACAATTTGTTGCGGTCTATCTCAGCATAGAGTACTTCTGCACGTTCGTGGGCACGCTTGTCGGCTGCTTCCACACCGCCGTTCTTCTTAAGCCATCTCAGGTTCTCCATCAGACTGTAGATAGGCACAACGGGAGGCGTGTTGAACATGCTTCCCTTGTCCACATGGGTACGGTAATCCAACATGGTAGGCAATTCGCGTGGTGCCTTGCCCAGCATCTCGTCCTTGACGATGACAACGGTAACACCAGCCATAGACAGGTTCTTCTGTGCACCTGCATAGATGGCTGTGTATTTGGACACGTCTACAGGACGGCTCATGATGTCCGAACTCATGTCGGCGATAAGAGGCACTTTCACGTCCGGGTCGCGGCGCAGTTCGGTACCATAGATGGTGTTGTTGGAGGTAATGTGCAGGTAGTCTGCATCGGCAGGCTCCTTTCCCTCAAACAGCGGGTAGAAGGTGTAGTTGGCTTCGGACGATGATGCGATCTCCACGACCTCACCAAAATGCTTTGCCTCCTTCAGAGCCTTCTTGGCCCATGTGCCAGAGTTGACGTAGGCTGCCTTCTTGATGAGGAAGTTGGCCGGAATCTGCATAAACTGCAGCGATGCACCACCACCAAGGAAGATGACGGAATAACCCTCAGGTATGTCGAGCAGCTCCTTGAAGAGGGAAACCGCTTCATCAACAACAGGCTGGAAATCCTTGGCGCGATGGCTGATTTCCATGAGTGAGAGACCTGAACCGTTGAAATCCAAAATCTGTTTGGCTGTGTTTTCAATCACTTCGCGGGGAAGCATTGAAGGACCGGCGTTAAAATTGTACTTCTTCATCTGATTATTATTTAAGGCGTGTTCTAAAAAGTGCACGCATGGTTAAACTTCTCCATTAGGCGGATTGCTCTCTTTGGGTCTTTTTGATTTTATCCGGCTAAAATGCAAAAATCCGCAAAAGGTATTTTTTTGGAACCCGTCATAAGTTTTAAGTGTGTGCTCTCCGCAAGCGGAAGACAACTGCGAAATTACAGTTTTTATTTGAAACTGCAAAATTATTCTGCACATTTTTGTAATTTTGCGCAAAAATGTAAGGATTTGACAGTAGTTTCGGAAAGTCAACTGTATATTTATTCGACTTGTGCGAATAGCATCACCACCCTACCTTACTTCTTCTACGACAGTTTTCAGACCTTTTATCTTCTCGCCTCTTACTTGCCGCAACACCGTTTTAACCTTCTTTCGCGCCACTGCCACATAAGCATAGCGTTCCTTTACGTCTATCTTACCTACTTCCGACGTGGTGAGTCCGCCCTTTTTGCAGAGAAAGCCCACGATGTCACCCTTGCTGATTTTGTCTTTCTTGCCTTTTCCGATGTAGAGGGTTGCCATGCGCGGTTCGGCGGGCTGAGGGAGCGAGCTGGCGTCGGGCAACGGATACTCTTCTACTGCGGCATTCACGTACTCGGGCATGGTCTCCGTAGGGCCTAACAGGAAGAAAGCACGTCCTTCGGCTTCCCATCGGGCAGTTCGTCCCACGCGGTGGATATAGGCGTCTTCCGTTTCTGGCAAGTGATAATGTACGATGTTGTCGATGTCCGGAATGTCAAGTCCGCGCGAAGCCAGGTCGGTACTTACCAGAATGTTGGCGCTGCCGTTGCTGAACTTGTAAAGTGTGCTTTCGCGCTGTTGCTGCTCCAGACCTCCATGAAAGACGGATACTGCAAATCCCTGTTCCAACAGATAATTGCCTGTGCGTTCTACGCTGTCGCGATAATTGAGGAAGACGATGGTGCTGGCGTCGCCCAGACTGCGGAGCAACTGCGATAAGGTTTCGAGCTTGTCTTTTTCGGGACTTGCCACCTTATATATATATATGCGGTCGAGCACCTGCTCTTCCTTCATCCTGTAGTCCAGGGTGGCTGTCCACTTCATGTTGACAAATTGCGGTATGGCTTCTGCCATTGTGGCGGAAAGCAAAAAGCGCCGCTCCAATGCTGCCAACGAATTGATGAGCCGTTCCATTTCTGCTTGGAAACCCATCTCGAGGCATTTGTCAAATTCGTCTATTATCAGATATTTGATGTTGTCGACTGCCAGGTTGCCTTTGTCTATGTGGTCGTTCAGGCGTCCAGGTGTACCGAACACGACTTGGGGCTGCACCTGCCTCATCATCCTGTGCTCGTCCATCGTGGGGCGACCGCCGTAGCACGCCATGGTCCTCAGTCCACTGCCCATTCCCTTCAGTACCTCTGCCGACTGCAGGGCGAGTTCTCTGCCGGGTGTGATGATGAGTGCCTGAACGCACTCTTTGTCGACTTCCACCATCTGCGTAAGCGGCAGGAGATAAGCCAGTGTCTTGCCGCTTCCCGTAGGTGAGAGAATCACCACATCCTTATTGCCGTGCAATATGGTGTGGAGGGATTCCTGCTGCATTTCGTTGGGCTGTATGCCCAGTTTTTCCAATATCTTTTCTATCATTTTCTTCAGTATTTTTTTGGTTTGGAAGGTTACGACAGTACTACTTTCTCTTGCCTTTTATTTTCATCAGCATCAGTACCAGCGATTCCGGCAAAATGCGTTTGAGAAGTTCTGTTACCGAGAATTTTCTGTTAGTCCATGTCGCGGCATAATGGTGGATGGTACGCGTGTTGGCGGTAACGTGCAGTCGGCCGGTAGTAACGTTAATGGGGCAAAAATATTCTGCCGGATAAATATAGCAGTCATCTTCCACTCTTTGTATTCCCTTCACCATTTTCAGTCCACATTTCAGCAGTACCTGGGTGGCAATATGTACCACGGTTATCTGGTTGCGCATGTTCGCCTCATAGACGAAATGCTGTCCCTCGTAAAAGTCGAGCATCTTTTTCACCAGGCCGAGGCCGGGGGCCACCCCCAGGCCGAGGCCGGGGTTGACGCTCGCTTCGCTCGCGTCTCCCTCAGTACCGTGCGGGTCCGTCTCAAATCCCATGAAGTTGCCGCGCTCTATGATGTCGTCCATAGGCCGTATCACCTCTACGTCCGTATCAAAGTAGAGACCTCCGTAGTGGTAAAGCACCCAGAAGCGGGCATAGTCTGACACAAAGGCGTACTTGCCTGCGCGATAAGCCTCTGCCGTATAGGGAATGATGTTGACGTCGAAATTGTCTTCGTTCCACTCCTTTATCTCGTAGTCTGGTAGGTATTTACGCCACGAGGCAATGCATTTGCGGGCAAGTTCGGGTAGTTCGCCGCAACCAAACCAGCAGTAGTGTATCGTCTTGGGTATCATTGGTCTTGTTTTTCGCTGTTCTCTTCACCTTGGCGCTTGAAAGCATAAATGCCACGGCTGTTCTCCAGCAGCAGACTGTCGGGGCCGAGGTTGTCTATCTGGAATGTGTCGCGCCCCAACAGCAGGTTGCCGTTCGTGATTTTCCAGGATGTCCAGGGGTTTTGCTCTGCCTTCACGTTGTTCTTTACCTCGCCGCCCTCTACGATTTCGAAGTTCTTGTCTATGCTGGTCCACTTGCCCAGCAGCGTCGTAAGGTTGATGACCTTTTGCGCCACCCATTCTCCGTTGGCGTCCTTACTGGCTGTCATGGCGATGCGGTCGCCCGAGAGCAGTCCGCCCTGTACCACGTTACTTCCGTCGTCACCTACAAACACGCTGAGCGTGTCGCCGCTGTCGGCAATCAGTTGGAGTATGTTCATGGAGGTGGCGTCGCCACACATTCCGTAGATTGTCGAGTCATCGTCTTCGGTAATCACCAAACTGTCTATTCCGCCTTCCGACGGAGCCGTTTTCCTGTCCTTGCATCCCACAGCTATAAAGACCATAGCGAGGGCTGCCACTGCCAATAATGCCTTTCTCATATTCTTTGTTTATTATCCTTTGTTACTTCCTTCTTCGCTTTCCTTACGCTCCAGCGCCTTGGCTTCATCCCATAGTTTATCCATTTCTTCCAAAGTCATGTCTTTTAAGTTCTTACCTTGCTTCAGCGAATGATCTTCTACATAGTTAAAACGGCGAATGAATTTTTGGTTGGTCATCTCTAATGCATTGTCCGGATTGAGCTTGTAGAGGCGTGCGGCATTGATGACGGAGAAGAGGAAATCGCCCAACTCTTTCGTGGAGTTCTCCTTGTCTTCCTTGGCCAGTTCTGCCTTCAGTTCTTCCAGTTCCTCATGCACCTTGTCCCATATGTCCTCACGCTCCTTCCAGTCGAAACCGACGTTTCGTGCCTTGTCCTGTATGCGGTAGGCTTTGATGAGCGAAGGCAATGCGTCGGGCACCCCGCTGAGCACGCGCTCGTTGCCGTCTTTCTCCTGCTGTTTTATCTGTTCCCAGGTCTTCTCTACGGCAGCGGCAGACGTAGGGGCTTCCTCGTCCTTAGCGGTCTCCTCTGCCCCCTTCACTTCCTTATACACCACCTGGCCGACCTCGTTGATGACCATGTCCGGATTTGAAACCGTCCAGTTGCCCTCTTCGCGCCAGTTGATGAACGGGTGACGGAACATGAGCTTGTCGGCCTCTTGGTTGCAGACGTCGCAGATGTCGAACTCTCCGTCCTCTCTGCCTATTATGCTGTAGAACATGACGTGTTCGAGCACGTCTCCCAGTTCTTTCTTTATTTCCTTATAGTCGCACTTCATGAGTGCGTCACACAGTTCGAAAGTCTCCTCGATGGTGTTAGGGCGAAGGCTCTCGAAGGTCTGTTTCCTGTCCCAAGGGCACTGCAGGCGCAGACGCTCCTGCACATCCAGCAGACGGCTGAACGCTGCCAGTTTCTCTTCTTTTGTATGCATCATATTCAAATTCGTTCGTCAGAGTTTCCTTTTCCGTCATTCACAGTCTTTCTTTCGGGAAGATGTCTGCGAAAGAAGCAAGACGAAACGCTGCAGACTGTTTCTCTACCCCTGTTTCGTAGCCTCCTTAACGGTGTTGCTAATCATTGGTTTATGTAAAAATACGTAATTTATGCCGCAAAGATACAATATTTTCGCCCAAAAAGTAGTAACTTTGCAGCGTTTTTTATGTAAAAAAGAAAGAAAAAGATATTTAAAATGGAATTAGCAACTAAGTACGATCCGCAGGCAGTGGAAAGTAAATGGTATCAGTACTGGCTCGACAACAAACTGTTCAGTTCCAAGCCAGACGGTCGTGAACCTTATACAGTGGTTATCCCTCCACCTAACGTTACAGGTGTGCTCCACATGGGCCACATGCTCAACAATACGATTCAGGACATCCTCGTGCGCCGCGCACGCATGGAGGGCAAGAATGCTTGCTGGGTGCCCGGTACCGACCACGCCAGTATCGCTACCGAGGCAAAGGTGGTTAACCGTCTTGCCCAGCAGGGCATCAAGAAGACGGACTTGTCTCGTGAGGAATTCCTCAAGCACGCATGGGACTGGACACACGAACACGGCGGTATCATCCTCAAGCAGCTTCGCCGCCTCGGCGCCAGCTGCGACTGGGACCGCACCTCTTTCACCATGGACGAGACTCGCTCCAAGGCCGTAATCCGCGTGTTCTGCGACCTCTACAACAAGGGGCTTATCTATCGTGGCGTGCGTATGGTAAACTGGGACCCGAAGGCGCAGACTGCCCTCTCCGACGAGGAGGTTATCTATAAGGACGAGCACTCCAAACTGTACCACCTCAAGTACTACGTGGTGGAGCAGGACAATTGCCAGCAGGTAGACGAGGAGAACGTAATACACAAGGACGAGAAAGGTTATTATGCTGTGGTGGCTACCACCCGTCCCGAGACCATCATGGGCGACTCTGCCATGTGCATCAACCCCGAGGACAAGAAGAATACCTGGCTCAAGGGCAAGCACGTCATCGTGCCGCTCGTAAATCGTGAGATTCCCGTTATCGAGGACTCGTACGTTGACATCGAGTTCGGTACCGGCTGCCTGAAGGTTACCCCTGCCCACGACATCAACGACCACGCCCTCGGACTGAAGCACGGTCTGCAGACCATCGACATCTTCAACGACAACGGAACCATCAGCGAGGCTGCCGGCATGTACGTGGGTCAGGACCGCATGGACGTGCGCAAGCAGATTGCCGTCGACCTGCAGAATGCGGGCTTGATGGAGAAGGTAGAAGATTATAATAATAAGGTGGGATTCTCCGAGCGTACCAATGTGCCTATCGAGCCGAAGCTCTCTACACAGTGGTTCCTCAAGATGCAGCACTTTGCCGACATTGCCCTCGCTCCGGTTATGGATGACGACATCGAGTTCTACCCCAAGAAGTACAAGAACACTTACCGCCACTGGCTGGAGAACATCAAGGACTGGTGCATCAGCCGCCAGCTCTGGTGGGGACACCGCATTCCTGCCTACTACTTCGACAACGACGGCAAGCAAGACTTCGTGGTTGCCGAGACTGCCGAGGAGGCGCTGAAGCTCGCCCAGCAGAAGAAGGCTGACGTGAAGGCCGACGACCTGACACAGGAGAGCGACTGCCTCGACACTTGGTTCTCTTCATGGTTGTGGCCCATCTCTCTCTTCGACGGCATCGAGCACCCGGACAATGAGGAAATCAACTATTATTATCCTACGAGCGACCTCGTTACGGGCCCGGACATCATCTTCTTCTGGGTGGCACGTATGATAATGGCAGGCTACGAGTATCGTGGCAAGATGCCTTTCAAGCACGTATACTTCACTGGTATCGTGCGCGACAAGCTCGGCCGCAAGATGAGCAAGAGTCTCGGCAACTCGCCCGACCCTATCGACCTCATCGACAAGTTTGGCGCAGACGGCGTGCGTATGGGCATGATGCTTTCTGCACCAGCCGGCAACGACATCCTCTTCGACGAGAGCCTTTGCGAGCAGGGACGTAACTTCAATAACAAAATATGGAATGCCTTCCGCCTCGTAAAGGGCTGGGAGACAACAGATATCCAGCAGCCCAAGAGCGCCAAAATAGCTGTAGAGTGGTTTGACGCCAAGCTGAAGGAGGTGAACGCCGAGATGCAGAAGCAGTTCAAGGACTATCGTATCTCCGAGGCGCTGATGACTGTCTACAAGTTGTTCTGGGACGAGTTCTCGTCTTGGTACCTGGAGATGGTGAAGCCTGCTTACGGTCAGCCTATCGACCAGAAGAGCTACGACGCTACTCTCCGTTTCTTCGATGCCCTACTGAAGATGCTCCACCCGTTCATGCCTTTCATCACCGAGGAATTGTGGCAGCACATCTACGACCGCAACGATGGCGAAAGCATCATGCGCGAGAAGTTGGAGATTCCTGCTCCTACAGCCGAGGAACAGAAACTTGCCGCCGACATCGAGAACGTGAAGCTGATTATCGCCGGCGTGCGTACCGTGCGCAACCAGAAGAACATCGCGCAGAAGGAGCAGCTTACCCTCCAGGTAGTGGGCAAGAACGACTTCGAGGTGTACAACGACGTAACGCTCAAGATGGCTAACCTCGACAAGATTGAGGTCATCGCCGAGAAGGGTGCCGACGCTTCCAGCTTCATGGTGGGTACCGACGAGTTTGCCGTGCCCCTGGGCGATCTCATCGACGTGGCTGCCGAGATAGAGAAGGCCGAGGCGCAGCTGAAGCACCTCGAAGGCTTCCTCGCCGGCATTCGCAAGAAGCTGAGCAACGAGAACTTTGTGGCGCATGCACCCGAGAAGGTCGTTGCCCTCGAACGCAAGAAGGAAAGCGACTCCGTAGAGAAGATTGCCGCCCTCAAGGCTACCATTGAGGAGCTTAGCAAGAAATAAACAAACCGACTATAAGCATTAAGGCATGTTCTAAAATCCCCTTTGGCGGGATTTTCAGAACACGCCTTTAGCAATACGCCCTGAAAGGGCAGAAGCACATAGCCCAGGGCAAGCGAAGCGGCACCCTGGGTTTAGTTAGGTCATAATCACTCTCGCCCTGAAAATGCCTCAAGTTATTTTTGCACATTACTTAGCTATATTTCCAGCCATTGGCTACACCAAACCAACCAAACGTTTCAATATCTGAAACCTGCATTATGAAAAAGCTTTTTACCTTATTTTTTTGTCTGGTATCGCTGACCGTGACATTTACAGGCTGCAGCGAAGAAGCCATTGACGTCAAAAGCGTCAACAAGCAGACCATTCTTGTCATGTTCCCCTGGACGGGTTCTTACAGCAGCTCTGGACTGTACGATTATCTGCAGCATAACCTCGACAGCATGGAGTACGCCATCAAGAAGAACAAGGGACTTAACAATACGCGCGTATTAGTCTTTTTCAGCAGGTCGGCAAGGCAGAGCGAACTCTTCGAACTGACTTACAACACGAGTACCTATGCCGTAGACCATACGCCCGTTGCCACCTACGAGGGGCACGACTATACCTCTACCGAGGGACTGGCGTCCGTCATACGCACCATGAAGGAAAGAACCGAAGCGCTCAACTATGCCATGATTATCGGTGGACACGGACTGGGATGGATAAGGGCGGAAGACTGGCAGGCGGCATCCAACTCCTCCGAGGCAAAAGCGAAGGCGAAGGCTGCAGAACTGCAGACGCCCAAATACAGGCATTTTGGCAGCACCTCTACCTCCACCAACGATTTCTCCATCGACATTACCACCCTTGCTGACGCCATTAAGGCAAACGGCATCAAGATGCAGTATATTCTTTTCGACGCCTGCTTCATGGCTAATGCCGAGACTGCGTACCAACTGCGTGAAGCCACCAATTTCCTCGTGGCTTCGCCTTACACCGTCATCAACAAAGGAATGCCCTACGCCAAAGTGTGGAACTATCTCAATACGGCTACGCCCAACTATACGAGCCTCGTCTCCACCTATTTGTCTTACTACAACAGCACGTCGACGCCTTATGCCAGTCTGGCGGCTATAGACTGCCGACAGATGGACAACCTGGCGGCGGTAATGAAGGAAATCAACCAGAAATACACCATCACCGACGAGCAGCTGGCTGGCGTGCAATACTTCAATGCCATGACCCCCACCCTGTTCTACGACCTTGGCAACTATGTGGACAGCCTTCATGTCAACACGACCCTCAAGAGTAAGTTCGACACCCAGATGGCTGCCACCGTCAAGACTGTCCAGTACACCGGACAGACCATGGACGACGACAACAACAGCCATACGGTTTTCATAACGGTTTCCACCAACTCCGGGCTCACCATTTCCGACCCCAGCAAGCACGCCGCTGCGCTCCGAGGCAAGGAAACTACCGCGTGGTGGAAGGCAACTCATTAATCGCATTTTTCTCAGAATATGGAATATTTCATCATCGAAAACGGGCAACAGGCTGGTCCGTTTACCTCCGGCCAACTCGCCGAAAAGCATATTGCCCAGGAAACACTGGTGTGGCGTGAAGGAATGACCGACTGGACTCCGGCCTGGCAGGTAAGCGAACTCAGGGCTTTGCTCTTCGCCAACCCTTCGGGAGGCGTTCCGCCCGTGCCTCCACCCCCGGGACCGTCCGCGTCTCCTCGCCAAAGCGAAGAAGAAGCACCGAGGAGAAAAAAGAAAAACAGGCACATCGTACCCAAAATCTGCCTTGCCGTCGTGGTTCTGTTCCTCGGCGCCCTTGCCGTTACCAATCCCTCAAGAGAAGACCACCGCATGGCTGTAAAGAAACAGGTCAACCTGCTCATCGACAAGACCGACCAGGACGGTTTGGACGCCAACGACATCTTTTCCATGGGCATGCGTACCATAGCCAAGATGATTTCGGGCAGCGTGGTCGACGTGGCTTTCGACAGTTTCTTCGAATACCACAACTACATCCTGTTCTCCAAAGGTACCGTCTCTTACGACGGACAGGACCACAACGTCAGCTTCGGAATCCTCGGAAAGGTCTACACGCTCAATGCCGACGACATCGTGAAAGCCGTGCAGAGCAACAGCGCGCAAGAACCTGCCGAGGAGAGCGGGAACACCGTAGACGAAAGTACCGATTTGTCCGACCAGGATGTTTCCGCAAATACGCTGGAGGACAAGGCAGACCAAGTGATGGGCAAAGTGGCGGACAGGGTCAGCAAGAAGGTGGAAGAGAAAATCAACAAGAAGCTCGACCAGCTCACCGACTCTTCCACGATCGACAAAATAATAGACAAACTGATGGGAAATTAAGCCCCAGCGTCCGTTTTTCCATCGTGTGGCACGACTTTTGCAAGACACGAGACAGTAGATTTAACTATGCGTGCTATTCTTAGAACACGCCTTTATATATAAGATAGACAAAAAAATATGACAGGACATTTCTCCAACATCGTAATGCAGATACTTGCCAAGAGCAAACTGGTGGCTGAAGCGCAAAACTGCGGGCAGGTAACCGCGCCACATCTGATGCTGGCCATGCTGAGCGTGCCGTCGTCATGGATTCGGTCGTTGCTCGATGAGGCACATGTCGATACGGACAGGCTGAAAGAAGACCTTTACAGACTTACGGGCAAGTGTGAAGTGAATATTCCCGAAGGCAATTCCCCCGTCGATGCGCAAGACAATCTTGCCCACTCCGCCATTGCATACGATGCCATTACCTCAAATATCATCTCAGACGCCATCACCTCTGCCATGAACAACAGTCAGCAGGAAGTTAACGAGCAGCACCTGCTTCTGGCGCTTCTCAATCCCGAAAGGGGCAACGACGTGCAGCAGTTGCTTGCCGCTTACCACATCGACTATCAGACGGCTTGTCTCTCCTGCAAGCCGGAGCAGACGGGCAGAGAGCCTCTTGCCAATGCATTGTCAAGAAACGATGACGACAACGAATACTTCATTTTCGACGACCAGCCGCAAGGGCCGCGAGGGGAGCCGATGCCCAGGAAGACTACCACCCCTGTCCTCGACCGCTTCAGCCACGACATTACGCGCGCGGCAGCCGAGGGAAAACTCGACCCCGTTGTGGGGCGCGAAAAGGAAGTCATGCGTGTCCTCGAGATTCTGGGACGCCGCAAGAAAAACAACCCCATCCTTATCGGCGAGCCCGGTGTAGGAAAAAGTGCCATCGTCGAGGGTCTTGCACAGATGATAAACAGCCAGCAGGGGGCACAGGCGCTTATGGGCAAACGCATCGTCGAACTTGACATGACAGCCATCGTCGCAGGTACCAAGTACCGCGGACAATTCGAAGACCGCCTTAAAGCACTGGTAGCAGAACTGGAAGGCAACCCCAAAATCATTGCCTTTATCGACGAGATTCACAGCATTGTCGGTGCTGGCAATGCCGAAGGCTCCATGGATGCAGCCAATATCTTGAAGCCCGCCCTCGCACGCGGCAGAATACAGTGCATTGGCGCCACCACCCTCAAGGAATACCGCAACAGTATAGAGAAGGACGGAGCCCTGGAGCGCAGGTTTCAGAAAGTCATGGTCAACCCCACCACGCCCGAAGAGACGCTCCAGATTCTGCACAACGTAAAGGACCGCTACGAGGAGTTTCATGGCGTTACTTACTCCGACGAGGCTTTACAGGCGTGTGTCAATCTGGCAGAACGCTACATTACGGACAGGTGTTTCCCCGACAAGGCCATCGACATCATCGACGAACTAGGCTCTTACATCCACCAGAACAAGATAAAGGTGCCGCAGGCCATCCTCGACCAGCAAGCTGAAATCGAACTCGTCAAACAGCAGAAACAGGAGGCTGTCGCTGCACAAAACTTCGAGTTGGCTGCCACCTGCCGTGACAGGCAGAAACTGTACGAGACACACCTTGAGAATCTCAGGGCCGACTGGATCTGTCATACGCACGATAGCCGCATCCTCGTAACCGAAGTCGATGTGGCGAATGTCGTGAGCCGTATGAGCGGCATTCCCGTTCACCGCATGGAGGAGTCGGAATGTTCCCGTCTCAAGCGCATGTCGGAAGTGCTCAAGGCTGCCGTTGTCGGCCAGGACACTGCCATCGACACCATGGTAAGGGCCATTCAGCGCAGCAGAGCAGGCCTGAAGGACCCCAACCGCCCCATCGGTGCCTTTATGTTCCTCGGACCTACCGGTGTCGGCAAGACCTACCTCGCCAAGCGATTGGCGGAAGAGATGTTCGGGTCGGCCGACGCGCTCATACGTGTCGACATGAGCGAATATTCCGAGAGTTTCAATACCTCCCGCCTGGTCGGTGCACCTCCAGGATACGTAGGTTATCAGGAGGGGGGACAGTTGTCGGAGAAGGTTCGCCGCCGCCCCTACTCCATCGTCCTCCTCGACGAGATAGAGAAGGCCAACGAGAAGGTGTTCAATCTGCTGCTGCAGGTGTTGGACGAAGGCCGCCTCACCGACGGCAGCGGGCGTTTTGTCGACTTCCGCAACACGGTCATCATCATGACATCCAATGCCGGCACGCGCCAGCTCAAGGATTTCGGCAAGGGCATAGGCTTCCGTAGCAGTGCCTCGTCTGCAGAAAATGCAGACCGCGAATATGCGCGCTCCGTCATTCAGAAGAGCCTGGGCAAACAGTTCTCGCCCGAGTTCCTCAACCGCCTGGACGAAATCGTCACCTTCGACCAGTTGAGCATGGATTCGCTCAAACATATCGTCGACATCGAACTGAAGACTGTTTTCGGTCGTGTGGAAAAGATGGGCTACACAGTCAAAATGTCCGACAAGGCAAAGCAACTTGTCGCTGCCAAGGGCTACGACGTACAGTATGGTGCCCGTCCGCTGAAGCGCGCCATCCAGACCTATGTCGAAGATGGTCTGTGCCGTCTTCTCATCGACGGGAGTCTTCAGCCTGGCGACACTATCACCATTGGCAAGCATACGAACCGTGACGAATTGACCTTTCGTACCACACCGATTAGTTAACATAGGTTAAGCAGAGAGATTTTTTGCAGTATTTGCAAATATTTCATTACCTTTGCAACCGCAAATAAAGAAAGCCATGATGGCTCAGTTGGTAGAGCAACGCATTCGTAATGCGTGGGTCGCGGGTTCGAGTCCCGCTCGTGGCTCTTTGGAATGCGGGATTAGCACATCGGTAGTGCACGGGCTTCCCAAGCCTGGGAGGCGGGTTCGATTCCCGTATCCCGCTCTTTAGTTAAACTACAAAATATCAATACTATAAGATATTTGGTGGTTTATTTTTTTATCTACCTTACATACTTTCCAATTCCCTTTTTTGTGTCAAATGCAAGTGGTTTTGCAAGTGAACTGCAAGTAAGTGTGATTTTGCAAGTGAATGTACTTACAAGTAAATTCTTTTTCCTATGAGGAACAGCATCAAGACTTATGTAGAGGCAAAGACCATGAAGGTATTCTTTGCCATAACTTTCAAAGAACAGAGATTCTATGTCTATACAGGCATGGCCTCGTCAGAGAAATTCACAGGATTGGCATTCCCATGCTCTACCCCAAACTACTTGGATAAGACAAAGAAACTAATAGGTCAATATTCGGATGTGGAGAATATCATAATAAGCTATCCCGACATTTCCTTTTCAGACTTAAAGAAGAAAGTCAAGTCCCTCCTATGCAGTAACGAAAAGCAGGAGAAGAAAGAGAGGGAGAAGGGACTGCTTCATTACATTGACGAGTACACCAAGACCAAGGTAAAGCAAGGCACCATAGGCATTTTCCTGAGAACCAAACGAAGGATTGAAGACTATGACTCTAACTGCACTTTTGAAACCATTGACAGGAACTGGCTGGAAAGGTTCCAGGCCCATGAACTTCTAAAGGGAAGGAAGATGAATGGCATTGCCATAGACCTCAGGAACATACGTACTGTATTCAACTGGGCTATTGACAACGAACTTACTGCCAAGTATCCCTTCAGAAAGTTTCAGATAAAGAATGAACGGCAGCAGTACCTCTACCTCAATGCCGAGGAAATGAAGGAGTTCAGGGACACTCCTGTAGAACCTTTCATGGAGAAATACAGGGACATCTTCATGTTAGGCTTCTATCTGATAGGCATCAACATATCAGATCTTCTTGAGTTGCCAGCCAATAGTATCAGGAAAGGCAGGCTGCAATACAGAAGAAACAAGACCTCAAGGCTGTATGACATCAAGGTAGAGCCTGAAGCTTTGGCTATCATCCATAAGTATAAAGGAACAGACCATCTGCTGTCTATCCTTGATGAAGGCACCAAGGAAGCGAGTTTCCGCAGAAGCCTGAATGACTATATCAAGAGAATAGGGCCTGTCACCATGACAAAGAATAAAAGAGGTGCCCTCATAAAGAAAGAGATTACCCCACTCCATCCTGACATAGTTTGGTACACTGCAAGAAGAAGTTGGGCTACCATAGCGGCAGAACTTGACATTCCAAAGGAAACCATTGGCAAGGCTCTTGGCCACAGCGAGTGGGACAATACCACCACAGACCTCTACATCTCCTTTGACTACAAGAAGGTAGATGAAGCCAACAGAAAGGTGCTTGACTACTTGAACAATGTATAAGAACTATAAGAAAAACTCCCCCTACCAACTGGTAGGAGGAGGTAACTATTCAGCAGCCCCCATCCCAAAAGCAGAGTCTAGCCTATTGGGTAGGGGGTATCTGCCATCACCTGTGGATAGGCAATGG